>JAKBCX010000059.1 GCA_021807465.1 Pseudomonadota bacterium
CAAGGCGGCTTTGGTGCCGCTGCATGGCTGGCTGCCCGATGCCTATGCGGAAGGCCCGGCGCCGCTGACCGCGGCACTTTCTGGCCCGCTGCTGAATCTGGCGTTGATTGCCATTTTGCGGTTCCGGCATTTGTTGCAGGTGAATGTGGCGGCGGGCGGTGCGGCGATGGCGCCGGGGCCGTTTTTGCTGGTGCTGGGGCTGGCTTCGCTGTTTCTGGCGGGTTTCTCATTCACGCGGCGGCGCGATGCGCGGCGGTTTTTCGGGTTCTCGTCCATCGAGCATTCCGGCATAGCGGCATTTGCCTTTGGCATTGGCGGGCCGGCGGCGATTTTTGGCGGGCTGCTGCATATGGTGCTGCAAACGCTGGTGAAATCGGGGCTGTTTATCGCGCTGGTGAGCGCGGCGGGGCTGCGCGGCTCGGCGGCGCCGGGGCAATATGCGTTTTCGCATCTGCGGGGCATGATTCATTCCAGCAAATATACGGGCTGGATGCTTGGGGGCGCGATGTTCGCCCTGGCGGGGCTGCCGCCATCGGGCTTGTTTACATCGGAATTCATTATCATCAGCCAGACGGTGCAGCGTAACCCCTGGGTCTCGCTGCCGCTGGGGCTGGGGCTGCTGCTTTGTGCCGCGGCGATGCTGCGGAATTTGGGGACGCTGATTTTTGGCCCCGCGCCGCCGCATACCAAGTTGCAAAAGGCGGGGGCGGAGATGCACCTTGTGGCGTTGCATCTGGTGCTGGTGGTGGGGCTGGCTTTTGCCATGCCGGGGCCGGTGCTGGCGCTGTTCTCCTCTGTTTCGGGGGCGCTGCAATGATGCTGCTCTCGCCAGAGGATTGGGCCGCGCACCAGGGCAGATTTGTTGCGCTGTGGACGGATGCGAACCACGCCTACGCGCTGTACCAGCCGCAGGAGCTGGTGGCGGTGGCGCTGGTGGAAGGCACCTACCCCGCGCTGCCTCATAAGGGGGCGGGGTGGTTTCAGCGCCTGGCGTTTGATTTGCACGGGCATAAGGCCGTGGGCGCGGTAGATACGCGGCCTGCGGTGGAGCACCACCGTGCCGCCGATTTTACCGCGCCCTGGCCGGAATTTGTTTCGCCCGAGGGCGAGGGCGTGCATCAGGTGGCTGTGGGGCCGGTGCATGCGGGTATTATCGAGCCGGGGCATTTCCGCTTTTCCGTGCGGGGCGAAGAGGTTTTGCGGCTGGAGGCGCGGCTGGGCTACGCGCATAAGGGCACGCTGGGGCTGATGCGCGGCAAGTCTCCGCGTTTGGCGGCGCGTTATGCGGCGCGGGTTTCGGGCGATGCAACGGTGGCGCATAGTCTGGCTTTTGCCCAGGCGGCGGAAAGCGCGCTGGGGGTAAGCGCGCCCGCGCGGGCGGTGCTGCTGCGCGCCATTATGGCGGAGCTGGAACGGCTGGCGAACCATACATCGGATATTGGCGCCATTGCCGGGGATGCGGGGTTTGCGTTTTTGGATGCGCGCTTTGCCCTGGCGCGCGAGACGATTTGCGCCGCCAGCGCCGCCGCGTTTGGCCACAGGCTGATGATGGATATTGTGGTGCCGGGCGGCGTGGCGGGGGATTTGGCCGATGCCGGGGCAGAGGCGATTCTGGACGCGCTGGCGGCGCTGGAGGCGGAGCTGCCGGGGCTGACCCGCGTTTTCGAGGATTATGCCAGTTTGCAGGACCGGGTGATTGGCACGGGCATTATTCCGCCTGCCCTGGCGGAGGTATTCCGTGCGGGCGGCTATGTGGGCCGTGCCTCTGGGCAGCAGCAGGATGCGCGGGTGGTGCCGGGGTATCCGCCTTACCTGGACATGGCCCTGTATGTGCCGGTGTTTCAGGAAGGCGATGTGGCGGCGCGGATACGCGTGCGGCTGGAGGAAATTCCCGAGAGTATAAGGCTGGTGCGCGACATGCTGGCGGCGCTGCCCGAAGGCCCGCTGACGCTGGCGCTGCCGCCGGAAAGCGGCATGGGGCTGGGCGTGGCGGAGAGTTTCCGTGGGCCGGTATGGCATTGGCTGAGCATTGAGGGCGGCGCCATTGCGGCGGCTTTTATAGCCGATGCCTCCGCCCTGCATTGGCCGCTGCTGGAGCAGGCCGCCACCACCGCCATTCTGGCCGATTTTCCGATGATTAATAAGTCGCTCAATGGCTCTTATTCAGGCGTGGATTTGTAGCCATGGTGTGGAAAACAATTATCTCGCACATAAGCGGCAAGGCCGCGCCGGGGCTTAAGGCCAGCCCAGAGCAGGTGAAGGAAATGCGTGCCCGGCTGGCGGCGGCGGGCGCGCGCAAGCTGGGCCGGGCGCTGGCCATCCGGCATGTGGCGGCGGGGAGCTGCAATGGCTGCGAGCTGGAGCTGCGCGCCACGCAAAACCTGATTTACGACCTGACCCAATACGGGCTGAGCTTCACCCCCAGCCCGCGCCATGCGGATATTCTGCTGATTACCGGCGCCGCCGGGCGCAACATGATAGATGCCGCCCGCCAAGCCCGCGCCGCCATGCCGGACCCGGTGCTGGTGGTGGCGTGCGGCGATTGCGCGCTGGATGGCGGGGTGTTCAAAGGCTCGCCCGCCATTGCCGGCGGGGCGGATGCCATAATGCCCATAGACCTGACTATACCCGGCTGCCCGCCAAGCCCCGCGCAGATTGTGCAGGGGCTGGTAACGCTGATTGAAGCGCATGGGGAGAAGCTGACGGGGCGGGTGAAGCCGCGGGCGCGGGAGTGATTGGCGCTGTCTCATCACGGCCAATGGTCATCTCCGCGTAAGCGGGGACCGCGTGACAACACCGAACTGCCGTGACGAGATCCCCGCTTACGCGGGGATGACGGAAATGTGGCGGGGATGGCGGGTGGTGAAGCAGCTTCAGTCGTCGCGGTGGACTTTTTCCATGCGCTCGTGGCGTTCCTGGGCCTCAATAGACAGTGTGGCGATGGGACGGGCTTCCAGGCGTTTCAGGCCTATTGGCTCGCCGGTTTCCTCGCAATAGCCGTAGGAGCCGTTTTCGATACGCTGCAGGGCCTGGTCGATTTTGCCGATGAGCTTGCGGGCGCGGTCGCGGGTGCGAAGCTCCAGGGCGCGGTCGGTTTCGACCGAGGCACGGTCTGTGATGTCGGCCTCCAATATGCCACCCTCGCCCAGCGAGGCGAGGGTGCCGCTGGCTTCTTTCACCAATTCGCCGCGCCAGCGCAGCAATTTTTGGCGAAAATACTCAGTTTGCATCGGATTCATGAATTCTTCGCTGTCCGATGGGCGGTAGTCGGGTGGCAACGAGATGAGCATGCCGTCCGTATCCTTACATTCAAGGTGGGGCCGCTTCGAGTCGGTCCCGTCGTGGTCGAGCGGGCTTATAGCGATGCGGGCGGGGCAAGCCAAGGCTGTTTCGGGCCATGGCGCGCGCGGCTGGGTATAGGTGGCTTCATGGCGCTGGTCTGGAAAAGGGGCAGAGGGTGCGCCATATGTGCTGGCGCATTATGGCAAAGCGGTTACATGGTAACGGGGGGCTGCATGTTTTGCGTTGGCCGGCCGGCCCGGGAGGATAAAATTCTTATCTCGGGCGGAATTGGGCCACAGATACGCCTTAATGCGGTGGTTGAGTGAGCGGCATGAATATCGAAACTTCCTTCCAGACCCAGTTTGCCCCCGATGCCGGTGTGCCGCTGATTTCCGTGGTGGTGCCAGTGCATAATGAGGGGCCGAATATCCGCCCGCTGGTGGCTGCCATAGGTGCCGCGCTGGAAGGGGTGGACCACGAGATCGTCTATGTTGACGATGGAAGCTCCGACGACAGCCCCAAGATATTGGCGGAGCTGGCGTCGGAGCTGCCGAATTTCAGGCGCATCCGCCACAAAAAGAGCTGCGGCCAGAGCGGTGCGGTGGTTACCGGCGTGAAGAAGGCGCGCGGCGCGTTTATCGCCACGCTGGATGGCGACGGGCAGAACGACCCGGCGGATATTCCCGCCATGCTGGCCGCGGCGCGCGAGGCCGAGGCCGTGGGGCCGAAGCCGGTGCTGATTGCCGGGCACCGCGTGAACCGCAAGGATAGCGGCTCCAAACGCTGGGGCTCGAAGATCGCCAACCGCGTGCGCTCTTATTTGCTGCGGGATGCCACGCCCGATACCGGGTGCGGGCTGAAGCTGTTCCGGCGCGAGGCGTTTCTGGAACTGCCGCATTTCGACCATATCCACCGCTTTCTCCCCGCTTTGTTCATCCGCGCGGGGGGGCATGTGGTCTCGGTGCCGGTGCGGCACCATGCGCGGGCTTATGGGGCCTCGCATTACAATAACTGGCAGCGCTTCAAGGTTGGCGTAGTGGATTTGCTGGGCGTGGCTTGGCTGCAGCGCCGCTGGAACGTGCCGCAGATAGAGGTGGCCGGCGAATGAGCGACAGCCTGCCCCGCGCGCAGGCGGTTGCCATAACCGCCAAGGCGCTGAAGCCAGCCCTGATGGCGGGCGGGCTGGTGGCCATTGCGGCGGCGCTGCCGCTGCTGAGCCATGGCGGGGCGCAGACCGAGCTGACCGGAATGGTGGCGCAAGGCGGGTTGAAAGGGCAGACGCTGTTTATGCTGCTCTCGACTTTTTTGGTGGCCATAGGGCTGCCGCGCCAGGTGCCCGCTTTTGCCGCGGGGTATGCATTTGGGCCGGTTTACGGCACGGTGATTGCGCTGGTGGCGCAGGTGTTGGCGTGCAGCCTGGATTTTATCTGGGCGCGGGCGGTGGGGCAGAATTTTGTGCGGCGGCGGCTGGGTGAGCGTTTCGCCAAGATCGACGCCACGCTCTCGCGCCACACTTTTGTAACGGCGCTGACGCTGCGGCTGATGCCGGTGGGGAATAATTTGTTGCTGAACCTGGCGGCGGGTTTGTCCTCGGTGCGGCTGATGCCGTTTCTGGTGGCTTCGGCCATCGGGTTTGTGCCGCAGACCGTGGTGTTCGCCCTGCTGGGCCGGGGTAGCCAGACCAGCCATATGCATATGCTGCTGCTGGCGGGGGGTATGTTTTTGGCTTCCGCTGCCTTGGGCGTGTTCCTGTTTTTCCGCACGCGCCGCGCCGCGCCATAGGCCCGCGGGGCATTACTGCAGCAGCTTGGGGCCTTGGCCGGTGGCGCGGTGGTGCAGCACGGTTTGCTCCTGCTGCACCTCGAATTCCATGAGAAAATCCTCTTGCTCGCCGGTTTGCACGAATTGCTGGTTGAAGCGGCGGATTTGGCTGAGCGCGGCCTGGGCGGAGAGGCCTTGTTCCTTGACCATATAGGCGGCCAGTATGGTGCCGGTGCGGCCCAGGCTGGCATGGCTGTGCACGGCCAGCACCTCGCCCTCGTTCAGCAGCTCGTTCATGTGGGCGACAAGCTGGGTGGCGGCATCCGTGGCGGGGGCGTTCTGCTCGGCGATGGGGAAATGCACGTTACGTAGCCCGTGGCGTGCCAGCAGGGCTTGCGGGAAATCCTGCTCGGTAAGGGTAATGAGCGTGGTGATGCCGGCGGCTTGCAGCAGGGTGAGGTCCGTCTCGATGGGGTTTGAAAAGCCCGGTGCTGGCGTGGCGGCGAGGCGGCCCTCCTCGATCCATACAAAGCCCTGCGGGCCGGGGGGGGCGCCGTTGCCGGGCTGGCGGAACACCGCGGCGTTCTCGTAGCGCTGCGGGTCCATGCCCGCCATTTGTGCCGCCGCCGCGCGCGGCGGCAGGGGGACGGACTGCATCATGTTGGCGCTGAGGTTGATGGGGGGCAGGCTGTCGAGCGGGTCTGCCCCGGTGGTCTCTTCTATGTATGCCGCCTCGCTGGCGCTTTCATGCTCGATTTCGATGGTGAAGGGTGCGGCGGGTGCGGCGTTGAAGCTGACCGGCGCGGTGAGGCGCTCGGCTTCGTGGAATTCGGGTTCTGCGGCGGTTTCCGTGTCTGGCGCTTCCGACTCTGGCGCGGGGGACAGGATGGCGGCTTCGGCATCCATTGCCTCATCTGCGGCTGCTTCCGCCCAGGCTTGCGGCGCGGGGTCTTCCGCAAGGTGCGGTGGCGCCTCAGGCGCGGTTTCGGCGTCCTCCAGCTCGGCGGCCAGGGTGTTGCGGATTTCGTTCTTTATGGCCGCCAGGGCATCTGGGGTGAGGGGGGCTGGCGTAGCTTCATCCGCGGCTGCCTGAGGCGGCTCCTCCACCGGCGCGAATGTTTCTGGTTCAGGCTCGGCAACAGGCGCTTCAGGCTCGGGCGTGGCCCAGGCGGCGGAGAGCAAGGGCATGACCGCCGGAATGGGGCCAAGCTGGCGGATGGCGCTGGAATCGGGGGGTGGTACGTTGCAACTGCCTGTTTCTATGAATTGCTCCACCGCCGCGTTGGGGGGGGCGCCAAAAAATTCCTCTGTGCCGCAGGCGGCCTGCACCTGCCCGCCGGCGATGAGTAGAATCCGGTCTGAGATGCGGCGCGCGTGTTTCTGGTTTTGCAGCACCAGCAGCAGGGGCGTGAATTCGGCCAGGCCTTGCAGCAGGGCGAGCAGGGTGGAGGCTTCGGCCTCGCTCAGCCCCTGGGCGGGTTCGTCGAGCAGCAACAGGGCGGGTTCGGCTGCGGCCTCGCGCAGGATGGTGACGATGCGCTGTGAAAGCGGGTCCAGCCCCATGAAGGGCTGGTCCAACTGTTCCGCCAAGTGGCCGGCACCGGCTTGGCTTAGCCAGTTGGCGGCCCATTGGCGCTGTTTTTCCTCCGCCAAGCGCCCGGTACGGCCGCGCAGATGGAATAAGAGGTTTTCCAGCACCGTGCTTTGCACCAGCGGGGCGCGCTGGGTGACGAGCAGCGGGCGGTTTTCCGCTGTAAGCGGCATGCCGCGGAACCAGGCATGGCCCCATTCGTGGAACAGCCCGCTTTGCCCGAGCGCGCCGCCCAGGGCGCGCAGCAAGGTGGATCTGCCGGAATTGGCCGGCCCCATGATTGTGGTGATGCCCTGGTCCGGCACGGCGAAGCTCATATCGGTGAGCACCAGCTTGGGACCGAATCCGGCACCGTAACCATCACAGACCAGGATGGGCCGGGCTGTTGCGAAAGCGGGAGCGGTGAAGGCGGGAGAGATGAAGACGGGTTTGGGTTCGGGCGCTTCTTCCGCCGGGGGTTGCGCGGGCGTTCCGGCTGCGGGGCCGGTTATTGTTTCATCCGCAACAGGGGTGGCATCTTCCGCCGCCGCATCCGGGGTTGTGTCTCCTGCCGTTTCGGGAGCGGGGTTTTCTTCTGGCGGTAGAGGTGCTTGCTGCGTTTGCTGGAAGCGCGATGTGTCGATCGGGCGGTTTTCCGCCTCGATCCGGCGGCGGTTGCGGCGCGCCACGTCGAGCGCGATGAGGACGATGCCCAGCACGAATGCGCCCAGCGCCACGCACAGGACGATTGTTTCTTGGGTCAAGGTGTGGGTTACCCCGAAAATTGTAAACATTGACCTCATTTGCCGTTAAAAAATGACGTGAAGCAACCGGAAACAGGCCTTTGCCCGGCGGCCCGCGCGGAAAACTTATCCGCTGCTCAGGCGCTTGAGAAGGGCGGCGCGGCGGATTGGCTATATAAAGTTTCCGGCGCGGGGCCGCTACGATTGCGTGACAAGACCGTTGCCTAGGCGCGGATGGACTGTTTATGGTTCATCGAATTGTCAGTTTTGGCCCGCTGCCAAGCCATTGCCCCGCAAGCACACAGCCGCCACCGGTAAGGCGCCAGTGCCCGGATGGCGGTCTTGCCAACGGCGCGCTGCGGGGGAAATG
>JAKBCX010000060.1 GCA_021807465.1 Pseudomonadota bacterium
CAATATATTCAGCGCGATCTCATTCGGCGTCTTGCGGCGCTCGGCACCTTCCACCAGCGCGATCATACGGTCGAGGAAGGTGGCGCCCGCATCGGCGGTGATGCGCACCACCAGCCAGTCGGACACAAGATGCGTGCCGCCGGTTACCGCCGAGCGATCGCCGCCAGCCTCGCGCACCACGGGGGCGGATTCACCCGTTACCGCGCTCTCATTCACGCTGGCCACGCCTTCCACCACTTCGCCATCCGAGGGGATGAGGTCTCCCGCTTCCACCAGCACCACATCGCCGCATCTCAGATCCGGCGCTGGGGTGGGTTTGAAAATCGCGCGGTCGCGCGGGTCCACAAGTAGTTTCGACATCGTGTCAGATCGGGCGCGGCGGAGCGATTCGGCACGGGCGCGGCCACGGCCTTCCGCCACCGCCTCGGCAAAGGTGGCGAAGATGACGGTGAGCCAGAGCCAGACAGCGATGGTGATGGAGAAACCCGCCGGGCGGTGGGTAAACACCGCCTCGATACCCGTGGCGGTGACCAGTGCCGCGACAATTTCCGTTACGAAAATGACCGGATTGCGGGCCAGCGTAACCGGGTTCAGCTTTGCGAGTGAATCCAGCGCGGCACGGCGGATAATACCAGCATCGAACAGGGAGAGGGTTTCAGCTTTTGACATTTCAGAAGCTCTTTCCAGCGTAAAGGAGAAAATGCTCGGCGATTGGCCCAAGCGTGTCGGCCGGCATGAATTGCAGCCCGCCCAGGATGATGATGACGCCGATGAGCAGGAAGGTGAAAAGCGGGCCGGTGGTGGGGAAAGTGCCAGCACTCTCCGCGAGCTTTGGCTTGGCAGCCAGAGACCCGGCAATGGCGAGAACAGGCACCATGAAGGCGAAGCGGCCAAACAGCATGGCGGCGCCCAGCCCGTAATCCAGCAACGGCGTGTCCGCCGAGAGACCCGCGAAGGCGGAGCCATTATTCTCCGTGGCCGAGGTCCAGCCATAGAGCATTTCCGAAAGGCCATGCGGGCCGCTATTGGCGAGCGAGGCAACACCTGAAGGCATAACCAGCGAGAAGCCGGCGCCAGCCAGGATGAAAAAGGTAAGGATGAGCACACCCAGCATGGCGAGCTTGATCTCCTTGGCCTGCACCTTCTTGCCCAGATATTCCGGCGTGCGCCCCACCATGAGGCCCGCGACAAACACGGAGAAAAGCGCGAAGACGATGATGGTGTAGAAGCCCGAGCCCACGCCGCCGGGTGTAACCTCGCCAAGCTGCATCAGGAACATCGGGATGGCGCCGCCAAGCGGCGTATAGCTGTCGGTAAAGCTATCCACCGCTCCCGTCGATGTGCCTGTAGCGGAAACATTGAAGGTAGTACTTGCGGGAACACCGAAACGTACCTCCTTGCCTTCCCAATTGCCGCTGGCCTGTACGCCCGCGGCAATTTGCTGAGGGTTGCCTGCGGCCTCCGCCGCATAGGCGCCCACGCAACCAAGCGCGAGGATGATGGCCATGGCAGCCATCAGCGTGCGGCCCTGCGGCTTGTCTTTCACCATGTGGCCAAAAGCGATGGGCAGCGCGAAACCGATGGAAAGCAGCAGCCAGTTTTCAAGAAGGTTTGTCCAGGCATTGGGATTTTCGAACGGATGCGCGGAATTGGCATTGAAAAACCCGCCGCCATTTGTGCCAAATTCCTTGATGGCCTCTTGGAACGCCACGGGGCCAATGGCCAGCTTCTGCGCGCCCGTTTGCAGTGTGTGCAACGGCACGGCCTGCGCGAATGTTTGCGGCGCGCCCGCCAGCACCAGCAACATGGCGGCAATCAGCGCGCCAGGGATAAGCAAGTACAGCGTGATACGGGTGAGATCGGTATAGAAATTGCCAAGCGTCTTCAGCCCGCTGCCGGTAAAGGCGCGCATAACGGCCGCCGCGGCCGCAATACCGGCGGCGGCGGACAGGAACATATGCACGCACAGGCCCAGCATCTGCGCGCCGTTGGAAATCTGCTGCTCCGGCACATAAGCCTGCCAGTTTGTGTTGGTAGTGAAGCTGGCCGCCGTGTTGAAGGCCAGGCGCGGAGACATGCCCGCTATATGCAGCGGGTTGAAGGGTAGGTAATATTGCAGCCGTAAAATGGCGTAGAGCAGCCCGAAATGGATAACGCTGAGCAGCAGTAGGGCGATGGCATAAGATTGCCAGCCCATCTGGCGTGCCTCGTCAACGCCGGCCACGCGGTAGAAGCCCGTTTCCAGCGGGCGCAGCCAGGTTACGCGGCCTTCGAAAATGGCGGCTATGTAGCGGCCAAGCGGGAACGCAGCACCCAGCACCAGCGCGAACAGCAGGACGATATAGAGGAGACCATGTATTGTCATGGGATCAGAAATCCTCGGGCCGCAGCAAGGCCCAGACGAGATAAACGAGAAGTAGGGCGGAAATGACGCCGCCGGCGATAAGGTCTGGCATCACACACGCTCACAGGCCGGAACGTAGAGAATTAGAAGGGCGAAGATGGCCGCGCCCGCGGATAAGGCTATGAGATCACCCATGACAGGCTCCTTTCAGCTTGGCAGTGTGCGTGGGACCGTATAAAATTTATATATCGAAGATAGGCCAGTTACATAAAGACGGCATAAAGTTTTGCGGGTTGCCTTAATGGCTGCACCAAAAACCGTGCGGATTCCGGCGAAGCCGCCCAGCGATTCTGATTTGATGGCGTCCATTGATTCCGACATTTACTCGCCCATAGTATAACGCCTCGCTGGCGGGATTTTTTCCCGCATTGAACACGCCCCGTGTTTGCCGGAGGCTCTAACTCCCAAGTAGGATGGAGCCATGACGAGCAAATTTTCTCCTGAGATCCGCGCCCGGGCGGTTCGGATGCTGCTGGAGCATGAGAGTGAACATCCCTCCCGGCGGGCTGCGGCGAGCTCGATTGCGGGCAAGATTGGCTGTTCAACCCAGGCATGCTGATGGAGTGGGTAAAGCGGGCGAAGATTGAGGCGGGCCGCGCGCCTGGGGTTCCGCCGGAGGTGGCGGAGCTGTTGAAGGCGCTGGAGCGTGAGAACCGCGAGCTGCGCCAGCCCATCAAAGGCCTCTATAAGGCGGAACTCATTCACAGACGCTCCTGGAAATTCTTCGAGGCCGTCGAACTCGCCACCCTCACCTGGGTCGATTGGTTCAATAACCGCCGCATCCTGGAGCCCATTGGCAACATGCCACCAGCAGAAGCAGAAAAACGATTCTACGCAGCTCTGGAAGACCAACCAATGGCAGCGTAATAACTTAAACCAAACAGCCTCCGGCAAAACCGGGGCGGTTCAACCGCTCGACTGCTCGTGCACTCTGCTCGCCATTAGAGTAACGCCGACGCTGGCCACGTCATTGTACACGTCCAACTTCTCGACGGTCACGGAAATTTCTTTCACCCGTTCATCAACAAAGCAGATAGCAACGACCCTATCAGCAAATGTCTCGACAAGACGAACATGCTCACCTTCCGTAAGTTCTCGTATTTGCGAACAGATTTTGTCATAGCATATAGTGTCCTTCAATCTGTCATCTACAAGACCGTCTAGTTGTACCAACAGATCAACGGACACCCGAATCCTTTGCTTAGCAAGCATCTCATGAGCATGCACACCGATGCTTGTAACGAGCACAAGGTCGCGAACGAAAACGCGCTGAAGTGGCCCAAGCTGATATTGCGGAACGCACTTGAGACCGTCATTCGTCAGGTGATCCATCGCCTTCTACCTTTACCAGCACTTCACGGTGTGCCTCCTTCAATTCTATGATGCAGCCAGGCGCATCAAAAGATGCGCCTAGCTTGCATTTAGCACTTAATACGTTCCATCTTCGGATCGTACAGCGCATCGAGGCTAACCTTGGCAGGTACACGCTGCGTGGCGACTTCGAGCTCGTATTCACCCGACAGCACGAAGTTAGCGTCAATCACTTCTTTTGAACGGACGTAACCATAGCCAATCCATTTTCCGAGCGTGTAACCGAAGCCCGCGCTCGACAGATACCCAACCCGCTCTCCATTCCGGAAGATCGTCGAACGGCCGGCGACCACGATGTCGGGATTATCCGTCGTAAAGGCAGCAAAGATACGCTTCAGGCCGGATGCCTGCTGAGCTTCGAGAGCCTCGCGCCCCTTGAACGGGATATTTTTGCGCAGCTTGCACGCCCAACCCAGCCCAGCTTCGAACGGCGTATAGTCCGGCGTAATGTCTGCAGCCCAGGCGCGGTAACCCTTCTCCAGGCGCAGGCTTTCGATGGCCCTGTAACCGGCATCAACCAACCCGAACTCGGCACCAGCCTCCTTGATGGCAGCGTAGACGGTCGTCGCATATTCGACCGGAAGGTGAAGCTCCCAGCCCAGCTCACCGACATAAGTGACACGGAGCGCCGTCACGGGGCAACCCGCGATGCCAATGACTTTGCTCGTGCCGAATTTGAAGCCGGCATTCGAGATGTCATCGCGCGTCACTTTCTGCAGGATGTCCCGCGCGCGCGGACCCATCAGGGCAAGCACCGAGTACGCCGAAGTCACGTCCACCAGTTGCGCGTTCAAGCCAGCCGGGATATTCTTCGTGATCCAGTTGAAGTCATGGGTGGCAAAGCCAGTGCCCGTGACGATGTAATATTCGTCCTCCTTCAGGCGAACGCAAGTCAGGTCGCACTCGATGCCGCCATGGTCATTGAGCATCTGGGTATAGACCAGGGAGCCGGCCGGCTTTGCCACGTCGTTTGCAGCGATCCAGCTCAGCGCCGCCTCAACGTCCGGGCCCTTAAGAGTGAACTTCGCGAACGACGTCTGATCGAAAAGTGCAGCAGCTTCGCGCGTCGCTTGATGCTCACGCCCCACTGCGTCATGCCAATTCGGGATGCCGAACGTGTAGACATCCTCCGGCTTCTCGCCCGCAGCGAGATCAGCATACCAGTTAGGCCGCTCCCACCCCAGCTTCTCGCCAAAGCAGGCGCCATTCGCCTTTAGGCTTTCGTAGAGGGGCGATTTACGGCACGGGCGGCCCGAGTGGTGCTCCTCCGAAGGCCAGGCCATGGTATAATGCTTGCCATACGCTTCCAGCGTACGCGTGCGGACCCAATCCGTGTCGAAATGGGGGCGGCCGAAGCGACGGATGTCGACCGGCCACAGGTCGTAAGGTGCCTCCCCCTTTGCCACCCATTCGGCCAGCGCCATACCGGCGCCGCCACCGGCAGCAATGCCGAACGCATTGAAACCCGCACCAACGAAGAAATTCTTCAATTCAGGTGCTTCACCAAGGATAAAGTTCCCGTCGGGCGTAAAGCTTTCGGGTCCGTTCAACAGCGTCTTGATGCCTGCCTTTTCCAGCGCCGGCACGCGGCCCAATGCAAGCTCCATCAGCTGCTCGAAATGATCGAAATTGGAGTTTAGAAGGGTATAATGGAAGCCCTTCGGGATACCGCCCATCGCCCAGGGAATCGGATTGTGCTCATAGCCACCCATTACAAGGCCACCAACTTCTTCTTTGTAATAGGTCAAACGGTCTGGGTCCCGCAGCGTCGG
Organism: Pseudomonadota bacterium; assembly: GCA_021807465.1. Taxonomy (GTDB): domain Bacteria; phylum Pseudomonadota; class Alphaproteobacteria; order Acetobacterales; family Acetobacteraceae; genus Acidocella. Next base: position 5,548 of record JAKBCX010000060.1, read on the forward strand.
CAGATCGGTCGTCACGCCCTCGATGCGCTCCGTGACCATGTACTGGTGCTCAACAGGAACCAGCGGCACATTGACGCCTACGGTCTTGGCGAAATCGCGCGACCATTGGCCACCGCACAGCACCACCTTTTCGCAAGCGACATAGCCTTGGCCAGTATTCACACCCTTGATGACACCCTTCTCCACAGCGATGGACAGAACCTTGGCGTCTTCGAATATCTTCGCGCCAGCCATGCGTGCGCCCTTCGCCAGGGCCTGGGTGATATCCGAGGGGTTCGCCTGACCGTCCGTGGGCAAAAACGCCGCACCGACAACGTCGTCGACCTGCATGAGCGGCCACAGCTTCTGGGCCTCGGAAGGGGTCAGCAAATGCATTTCAAGGCCGAACGAGCGTGCTGTCGTGGCCTGGCGCTTCACCTCGGTCCAACGTTCCTGGTTGCAGGCCAGACGCAGGCCGCCATTCATCTTCCAGCCGGTACCCAGACCCGTTTCCTGCTCCAGCGTACGGTACAGACGCACGGATTCACCCAAGAGCTGAGTGATGTTGGCACTGGTGCGCAACTGGCCGACCAGGCCCGCTGCATGGAACGTCGTGCCGGAGGTCAGTTTCTTCCGCTCAAGCAGCACAACCTCGGCCCCAAGCTTCGCCAGATGATAGGCTGTCGAACATCCGACGATGCCACCGCCGATCACGATAACCTTTGAAGAAGTCGGGAAATCGCTCATGTTTTCCTCATAAATTTTGAAATTCTGAATAGGCGGCATCAAAGCGCGCCCGGTATTGCAGCGTATATGCGGCATAGTCGAAATCAATGACGGACGTAATTTCGGAGACCATGCTCCACATCGTTTCGCGCAGCAACGAGGCGCAGATCATCGCCTTGAAGCGACGCCAGAGAGCCGGGGTCACCGGTTCATCGTAATAAGCCGCGAGAAGCCGTTCTGTCAGAGGCTGAGACAAGCTGCAATTCGAAGCTATGCTGGCGAGGTCGAACAACGGCGTGTTGAAGCCGCCATAGTCCCAGTCAATTAACCAAAGACGCTCGCCAGTATCCAAAAGGTTAGCAGGTAACAAGTCGTTGTGCGTCAGGGCGAGTTCGATTGGCCCGACCGCCGCCTCCAACTCCGCCGCTTTTTCCAAAAGCGACGCAATTTCCCCAGAATAAGGGGAACCGGCAGCCTCGAGCCGCGCCGCGTAATCGCGCAAGACGTGAAACACCCAAAAGACCAGGACAGGACCACGCAACTGCGCCGTGGCGTTCCGGTGAAGGCGCCGCAGCAACTCTGCCACGCGGTCGACCATACCAGGCTCAGCGAGGCTACTCGCGTCAAGCACACGTCCCTCGATAAATTCCATGGCGAGAATGCCGTCTTCAACGTAGACAACCCGCGGCGAGATGCCGGCAGCCTCGCTGGCGCGATGACAAGCGAGTTCGTTAAAGCGCTTGACGTGGTGCGTGTCGATGTCGCCACCCACCCGCACTACGTACGCCTTGTCGCCATCCTTGAGTTTGATATTAACGTTTGTGATCCCTCCGCTGAGAAACTCCGGATCGCGCGGCGCTTTCCAAATGGGCAGAGACATCGCCCGAGCTATCAATCGATCCAGGTCGCTCATCGCACGGCCTCAGGCGCAACAGCGCCGCTCAAGGAAATGACCGAAATACACGCACCACCACTAGGTATCGGGTCCGACAGCCCCCTAGTGAATTTTCGATGGACCATTCCTCTTTCCTATTTTTGGAGCGGGTTAAGACCCTCGCCCTTCGGTATCGAGTACCGCATAAGACAACAGAAACGATAAAAGTACAACATAAAATACGGAATAATTTAGTTATTTGTGAGTTTTTTATGTGGTTTATCGTGGTATTTTGTGGCTTTATCGCTTCCTAATTCACCCTTCAAAACGCGTGGGAGATGTTAAATGTCCGAGTCCCTACCACCCCTTCTCACACAAGCTCTTGATATTACAGAAAGAGCAAGCTCAATTCCCGTGAAAACTTTCGGGGCAGTGCTAGATGTTGATATCAAAGCCGACGAAAGCCCCGTCACACGCGCGGATCGCGAGACCGAAGCATTCATTCGCCGTGAAATCACGTCTCTATTTCCTGAGGACGGAATCTT
>JAKBCX010000061.1 GCA_021807465.1 Pseudomonadota bacterium
TAGGGCGGTGGCGCGCCATGCGCCATGCCGGCATGGCGCAGCAGAGAGCGTAATGTTGAACGGCATTGCGCCACCGCGCTCTCGTGCCAATGCGGCCCGGCTTCCACCAGCACGCAGGCGGCGCGCTGCTCCGCGCCTTCGGTAAAGCGGCCGTAATCGATGAGCCGTTTGCCGCCCACATGCCCGGTATCTGCGATTACCTGCCCTGGTGTGCCGATGGCGAAGGCCAGATCGCGCCCGCGCGGGCCTGCGCCGCACAGCAGGCTGGGGTCGGCGGGCCAGAGCATGGTGTGGAGGTCCAGCAGCATATCGGCCGTATTCACCAGCGGCAGAATCTGGCGCGCCCGGTCTAGCTCTGCCGAATGGCGCACGCCGAAAAGCTGGTAATCATCCCATACGCGGTTCATGTCTTCTTCCACGTAGCGCGAGGCGGTGGGGTTTGCGGGGTCGAATTTTGCGTAGGCGGCAAGGTTGGCGAAGCCCAGCGTAAGGCGCCCGCGCAAAGGGCGGAATCTGGCCGCCAGAAGCTCGGCCAGCACAATAGCCCCGGCGAACTCATTGCCATGGATGAGCGATATAACCAGCACATGCGGCCCGGCCGCGCCGGAATCGAGCGTGGTGAAGCCGGGTACGCCGGTATTGCCGTGCAGCCATGGCGAAAGATCGGGCGGGGTGATGGCCAGCACGAATTCGGGCAGGCTGACCTGGGAGGGCAGACAGTTTGGGGTTTCGGGCTTGGGTCCGGAACTCATGCGTGCAATGTAACCGGCTTACTGCATCTGGCAATGCGCCGGGTTGACGCCAGGGGCGCGCCCCGCCATTGCCGCGTGCATGATTACCGCCAGACTGATTTGCACGGACATAGCCGGGCTGCGCAACCAGGCGCTGGGGCTGGCCGAGGCGGCCGGTTTCACGCCTGATTTGCGGACGCTGCGCTTTCGCAAACCGTGGGATAGAATCCCCACCAGTCTTTGGTTCAACCCACGCCTGGCCGTGGCGGCAGAGGCATTTGCGCCGCCCTTGCCGCCGGTGGTTATGGGCTGCGGCGGGGCGGGGGCGCGCGTGGCGGCCTGCCTGCGTGGGCCGGATGTGAAGGTGGTTGCCATCCAGGATCCGCGTATGGATTTGCGGAAATTCGATGCCGTGCTGGCCGCCCGGCATGATGGGATTTCCGGCCCTAACGTAATTGTAACCCGCACTGCCCTGCACCGTGTAACCCAGGCGCGGCTGGCGGCGGAGCGCGCGGCTTGGGCGCCGTTTTTTGCCCCGTATAAACGGCCTTTGGCGGCGGTGCTGCTGGGCGGCAATAATGGCCGTTACCGCTTTGGCCCCGAAGAGGCCCGCGCCTTGGCCGCCCAGCTTGCCAGTGTGGCGCGCGAGTTTGGGCTGGTTATTACGCCCTCGCGCCGCACCGGCGCTGCGGAGCTGGAGATTTTGCGCGCGGCGCTGGAGCCGCTGGGGGCGTGGATTTGGGATTTTACCGGCGAGAATCCGTATTTTGGTATGCTGGCCTGTGCCGATGCGCTGATTGTGACGGCTGATTCCGTCTCGATGGTGTCGGAGGCGGTGGCGGCCTCGGTACCTGTTTATTTGGCCCGGTTGCCGGGGCGCTCGGCGCGCATTGGGTATTTTATGCAAGCTCTGCTACGCGACGGGCGTGTGCGCGACTTTGCCGGAAGGCTGGAGCTGTGGAATACATCTCCGCTTGACGACACGGAATGGGCAGGGGCGGAGCTGCGCCGCCTTTTGGGGTTATAGGGCATATGCTGGATATCGAAACATTTGATAATCTGCGTGGCGGCAACGTGGTTTACAAGGCGCTGGCCCACCCGCTGGCGGCACGTAAGCTGGCGGCGCTGGCTGGGGCCGCGGGGCCGGTTGCCATTTTCGACCCCGATGGCATAGCCGCGCCCCTGCTGGCTTTGTGCCCGGATTTTGATGTGCGCGGGTTGTATGTGCAGGACGTGCAGGCAGTGGGCAAAATGCGCGGCGGGCACGAGGCGCGCGCGCTGACAGAGCTGCCCCAGGCGCAGGTGCAAAGCGTGCTGCTGGCCGCATTCGATTCCGGGCGCCTGGCCGAGCGCCTGCCGCCTTTGCTGCCGCCAGGCGCGAAGCTGCTCACGCTGGATGATGCCAAGTTGCCGCAAGATTGGCTGACCGTGCCGGGGCGGTATTTGGAGGCCCGGAATTTCGCCACGAATTTCGTGTTCTTCCGCGATGATGGCCGCTTGGCCACCCGCCTGACCACGGCCAATTATTGGGCCGGGTATGGGGCGGAGAAAGTGCGCTTCCAGTTTATTCTGTACGCCGTGGATGGCGCGGTGCTGGCGGAATGGGCTGATGATGCCCCGGCCGGGCCGGGCGGTTATGTGCTGGATAGCCGCGAGGTACGTGCGCGCTTCGGCCTTGGGCCATTTACCGGGCAGCTTTTCATGCACGCCACCGGTGTGGCGGGGCATGATGTGGTGAAATATGCGCTGGATACCTACGCCACCGATAATGGTGTCTCGCTTTCCTGCACGCATGATGCCAATGCCTGGCCCTCGGCCCGGTTTGCCGGACTGCCCGCGCCCCGCGAGGATGAGCGGGTGGTTTTATGGGTGCAGAACAGCCATGCCGTGCCTATTCCCGCCGGTGCGCTGGCGCTGGACAGCATGGGCGCCGGGCACCCGGTACGGCTGCAAACGGAAATTCCACCCTTTGCCACCATCGCGGTGGATGTGGCGGAGATATTGCCGGGGCTGAACTGGCCGGCGCAGATTGAATTCCATGCCGGGCGCCATGTGGTGCGCCCGCGCTACGAGGTGGTGCGTGGTGCCGCCACACGCATTGCGCATGTGAATGTGGAGCGCGCCGATTTGCAGCCGGACCCCGGCATAAAGACCCTGCCGGAAGCGCTGGGGCGCGGGTTTTTGCTGCCATTCCCCGTGCTGCCGCCCGCGCGCTTCAAAACCCTTGTGCTGCCCACGCCCATGGCGGAAAGCGAGCAGGGCACGCCGCTGCGCCTGGATGTATTTGCACCCGAGGGCATGAAGATTGCCGAGCATTTTCTGGGGTTATTGCCGCGCGAGCATAAGGGCGTGGTGGATATTGGCGCCATGCTGCCTGAGGATGCCTTGCCCATAGGCGGCCATGCGGAGCTGGTGTATGATTTCCGTTTTGGCGGCGATGCGAATGGCTGGATGCACGCTTTGTTCCGCTGGGAGGATAAAACTTCCGGGCACGCGGCGGAGAGCAGCTTTGGCGCGCATATTTTCAACACCATCATGGTGTATAAGAACGAACCGCAGAGCTATACCGGCAAGCCGCCTGGGCTTTCCACCAGGCTGTTCCTTAAGCTGGGTTTTGCGGGCAAGCAGAGTTTCTGCATGCTCATCTACCCGGCTTCATCGGGTTGGGCGGAAAAGTCTAGCACTGACCTTGAGCTTTACGATGGGCAGGGCGCGCTGCTGGATACAGTGCGTATTTCCATCGCCTGCTCGGGGTCGAAGGTTGTCCGTCCATCGAAATATTTTTCCGGTGATCTGCTGAACGCGGCGGGTGAGCGGGGTTATGTGCTGGTGCGGGATACGACGTGCCGGCTGTTCGGGTTCCACGGGCTGTATGATGGCGCGGGCGGGTTTTCGTTTGACCATATGTTTGGGTTTTGACGCCCTGGCCGATGCCGCTTCTGCGTTAGGGTGGAGAGGTTAATGATGCTTTGAAAACGCGATGATCAGAATAACAACCACGGCCGCGTAAATAAAGAGTAACATACGCAGGTATTTGCGTAATTTAGGTGATAAGGGCCGTGACGGCTCATGCTCAAGGAGTACAATCTTGGCTCCGCTCGTTCAGAAGTTTGGCTATTTCGTCCATGGGTACACTGAATTTGCAGTCGAGAGTCGCAATGACCAGCCCGTCTTCCTTGAGAATATCTAGGACTTTAACTTTTCGAGGTTTACTGCTGCGGCCATAATAAATGGTTTTCTCCCTTATGCCGATTTGGCCGATGCTGGACAGAGGGATATGGAGGGTGGAGGCATACGGTCTGCGCCAGTCGAGTTGCCCATTTGCGATGACCAGCCGGTGGGAACGAAGAATAGCGGGGATAAACATGAGGGCCAGGGGGAGTCCCCACGTTGGCGGCAGCAAGAGCGTAGCTAAATGCCCCGATGTAACAGCGGATTGGACAAACCAGAGACCCAAACCGCCACAGCCGAGAACTGAGGCAGCGCCCCTGGCTATGGCTGAAGGGGATATTGGGATCAGCGCCTGTCTGATCGTTAAGCGCGGTTTCACGGTTAATTTGTTCACTCATCGCAAGCGCTTTTGGAGGCTAGATTCAATCCAGAAGCGATCTGGAGCCACGAGCATTCCAGGATCAACATTGGCACTCCCAAGGAGATCTTAAATTTTTGACACGGTAGATTTTATTGCGACAAACTTTTTGTCTGGCGTGAACATGGAAAGGAATCCGATAGCGCCTCGCCCACAACATCCGAGCCGGATTGCATTTGTTCTACATAAGGATGAGAGATGATGAATTCCCTAATTGCAGCCACCATTTTACTAAGCGGGTATCCCGCTGTTATGCATGCCGCCGCTCCATTCCCTCGGCCGTTTCCGATACTGTCCATACCCGTTTCGAATCTAAAATCAGCCACTCCAGCAACATAAGAAAAGCACACGGGTGAATTTTTTATGCACAGCTCAGACATTTGGCTGCCGCTGTAATAATCCGGGTAGGTTTGTGCACGAGCGCTGGCGGTGAACAAGCATCCTCCTCCCACCACGACAATACCAAAATATTTATATAACCTTTTTTCCATTTTCTTAAACTCCGTATATTCCATGGTCGTTCAATAATGCTTGTCCAATTTTGGCCAAGTCCACAGGAGAAGACAATCCGTTCCTGCAATCCAGCTTTGGGAAGGGCAAATTGGTCCATGAAGAAACGCTAACAGATTTATCGCCTATTGCAATGAATTTGTTTCACTCCCCGGCAGGCACGGCCGAAACCGCGTTGGCGGGCGAACCGTGCAGCACTTTCGTTGAGATAAGCACATACACCAGCGTGTTCGTCTGCCGGTCCACCATGCGGGTCAGCACGAAATGCTTGAACAGCGCGGAGGCGGAGACGGCGCCGATTTCCTGTTGTTCCGGCAGGCTGGCGGGGATTTTTACCGGCCCGTGCGCCACACAGCTTAGTGCAAACCGGCTTGGGTCTTCCGCTAACCCTACACTGCCCGCAACGCCGCCCGTTTGCGCGAAGCTGGCATAGCAGGAGACGTTTGGTATGGCCGGGTCGTCGAAATGGCGCACAACCACTTTGTCGTTAGGGCCGAGCAGGCGGAAATTGGTGCTGACCGAGCCGACGCGCTGATGCCCGCCGCCGTGGAACAGCAGGAAGGCCAGTATGGCGACCACAACCAGCGTGGCCAGGGCGGCGTAAACATATTTCATACCGGACTCCTTGCGGGGGCGAGGCGCTCGTAAATGGCGAGTGTCTTGGCGCAGATAATGGCGTCGGAAAAATGGTCTTCTACTCTTGCCCGCCCGGCGGCGCCCATGCGGGCGCGCAAGGCGGGGTCTTCAATAAGCCGGACAAGCGCTTCCGCCAGGGCGAAAGCGTTGCGGGGCGGCACCAGAAAGCCGGTTTCGCCATCAACCACGGCTTCGCGGCAGCCGGGGATGTTGGTGGCCACAAGCGGCTTGCCCGCGGCCATGGCTTCCAGGGCCGATTTGGGCAGGCCCTCGCGGTACGAGGAAGGCTGGCAGGCGATGTGGGAAGCGGCGAGCAGGGCAGGGATGTCTTTCACCGGGCCGAGCCATTCCACCAGCCCTTCATCCTGCCAGGCGCGAAGCTCGTCGGCGGTAAGGGCGTTGTGGTTGCCCTCATCCGGCGCGCCGGCCAGGATGAATTTGGCCTTGCCGTGCAGGATGCGCGCGGCTTCCACAAATTCCGGCACGCCTTTCTCGCGGATCATGCGCGCGATGAGCACCACGCGCACCGGCCCTTCCGGCTCCCGCGTGGGGTGGAATTTTTCAATGTCCACGCCCGCCCCGCGTATAAGCGTGACGGCATCGCGCCGTGCCATGCCGCCTGTCACCAGGGCTTCCAGATCGTCCGGGTTCTCGAACACCGCCACGGCATTGCGCGGGGTGAGGGTGAAACGCAGGCCCAGCGCCACAAACGGGCGCAGGATTTTGGCCAGCAGCTTGTCTGACGAGAATACGAAGCCCAGCCCCACCGGTGCGTTGACGATGGATTTTACCCCGGCCAAACGCGCCGCGAGGCCGCCCAGCACGATGGGTTTGAGGGCGATGTGGTGGGCGAGGTCTGGCTTTACCTGCCGGTACACCCGCGCCAGTTGCAGCACGAAGGCGGCCTCGGCAAAGGGGTTCAGGCGCCGCCTTATAAAATCCACGGGTACGAATTCTATGCCGCTCTCGCGGATTTTCGCCGCGGCCTCGCTCTCGCGCGCTACCAGCACCACGCGCCAGCCAGCCTTTTTGGCCGCCAGGGCGCGCACCCAGAAATGCGAGGCGAAGAACCAGTCCTCGGTTAGCAGGAAGAGCAGGGTGCGCATGGGCTATACATCGTTGATGCCGGCGCGTGCCGCCTGCCAGCGCCAGCTATCGCGGCACATATCTTCCACGTTCAGCTTGGCCTTCCAGCCGAATAGTTTTTCGGCCAGCGCCGGGTTGGCGTAATAGGAGGACACATCGCCGGGCCGGCGCGGGGCGATGACCACGGGGATTTTCCGCCCCGTTGCGGTTTCGAACGCTTGCACGAGTTGCAGCACCGATGTGCCCTCGCCCGTGCCGAGATTGACCGTGACCGAAACATCGTTGGCGCAGATATGTTCCAGCGCCAGCGCGTGGGCTTCGGCCAGGTCCATAACGTGGATGTAGTCGCGCACACCCGTGCCGTCTGGTGTATCGTAGTCGTTGCCAAAAATGTTCAGATGCGGGCGCTCACCCGTGGCCACCTGGCTTACATAGGGCATGAGGTTATTGGGCACGCCGCGCGGTGTTTCGCCGATTTGCGCGCTGGGATGCGCGCCCACGGGGTTGAAGTAGCGCAGATTGGCGGCGGCTTTCAGCTTTTTGGTGCGCGCGAGGTCGCGGATGAGGTCTTCCATCACCAGCTTGGTGCGGCCGTAGATGTTTTCAACTTTTGTTGGAAAATCCTCAAGAATTGGCGATGAATCCGGCTGTCCGTACACTGTGGCGGAAGAGGAGAATACGATGCGCGCGACACCCGCCTCCTGCATGGCCTGCAGCAGGCGGATGGTGCCAATAATATTCATATCGTAATAAATAAGCGGGTCGGCTTCCGATTCTCCCACGGCTTTCAGCGCCGCGAAATGAATAACCGCGTCCACGGGGTGTTCGCGCAGCGCTGCCGTAACGGTTTCCACGTCGCGTATGTCGGCTTCGATAACGGGGATTTTGCACCCTGTCAGCCGCTCCAGCCGCGCTGGCACATCGCGCTCGGCATTGGCGAAATTGTCGAGAATCACAATCTCATGCCCGCGCGCGCATAAAACGGCGGCGGTGTGAGACCCGATATAGCCTGCTCCACCCGTCAGCAGTACGCGCATATTATACCCTCGTTATCGTCCATTTTACGTGCTGCGGCCCGTCTTGGTGGCCGGGCAGCACAATCTGCTCG
>JAKBCX010000062.1 GCA_021807465.1 Pseudomonadota bacterium
AGGTAAGCTGCTCGCAAAACTGCGCCGCATCCTGATGATTGGCAAAGCCAGTTACGCGCAGACGGTAATAGGTCTGGCCATTCACCGCCACCTTGAGGATCTCGGGCGACTTGCCCGCGAACAAGGCGGGGGCCTTTGACGAAACCAGGTTCCACTCCTTATGCGCGGCTTCGGCACTGTTCAGGGCGGCAATCTGCACAGCGGCATGGCCACCCTTGGCCCGCTGCATGTTCTGTGCCGGTATGCTGGCCGGTGCGGCGGAGGCCACCTCGTGTTTGGCTGCGGCAGGCGCGGCGGCAATGGGCTTGGGTGCGGTCTCAGCCATGTTCGTCGTTTCCGGTACAGCGGCGGCAGGTGCTGGGCTGCTGGCCAGTGGCGGTTTGGGTGCGGGTACCACCGCTGCCATCTTGGCCGGGCTGGGGGCTTTGGGCACGGGCTTGTTGGCTGCCACGGGCGCCGCCGCGGCAACCGGCGTAATGGTGGCCGCTTGCATGGCAGTTGGGGCTGCCGCAATCGGATGAGGGGGCGCCGGCTGAGTGCTGGCCACATACTGGGGGGCTGGCGCCGGGGGGCTTACCGCTGGCGCCTCATTGGCGGCGGCAACAGGCGGATCGGCGGGCGGGCTGGCCGCATTATTAACCGGGGCCAGCATAACCGGGCTGCTCGCGGCTTGCGCCATAGGAGCGCTGGTTACCGGCGTGGTTTGCACCATCGGCTGAGCGGCGGCCATGGGGGCAGGTGCCGGTGGCGCGGTGACACTTTGCGATACCAGGGTTTGGTAAGCCTGCATCGCCGCGTTAATCTGGTCCTGCGTCATATCCACAGCCAGCACCTGGCGGGCATCGTCCGGCCGGCCGGCCGCAACCAGCGCCACAGCGTAATCCTGGCGAATTTTGGGCGTGGCATCAGGCCCTGTGGCAATAGGACCGAGATATTGCAGCGCCAATTCCCCTTGGCCAGAAAGGGCAAGAGACAGGCCTAAATTAACCGAAGTGGCGATACTCCCGGCATTAAGCGCAAGCGATTGCTGGTAAGCCTGGGCGGCACCGGCAAAATTATTCTGCAGGTCGCGCGCAATGCCCAGGTCGCTAAACGCCGCGGCATCGCCAGGGTCGTCCTGTGTGGCTGCAAGAAACGCGGCCTCAGCGCTCTTCGGGTCCAGCTTCAGCAGGCAGCGGCCAAGCCCGGTTTCAGCCGGGGCAGATTTAGGGTCGGCCGCCAATGCCTTTTGAAACGCGGCCTCCGCGGCCGGGCAGCGGTTGAGCGCATAGAAGGCCTGCCCCTCATGCACCAGCGCATCCACATTGTCAGGGTCATCTGCCAGAATCGATTGCGAGACGTTCAACGCCATCGACGGGTCACCACCCGCGATTGCCGCATCGGCCACATTCAGCGTGCTGGGGCCAACCTTCCCATCCGGCAAGGTATTTGCCGCATTTTTGTTGTTAGCGGCACAGCCAGCCAAGGCCAAGCTGAGGGCGGCCACAACCAGAGGCAGGCTAGAACGGCGCTTGAAACGTGAGGGGTAGGACAGGCTCGGCATGGTGTGCACTCTATTTTGCTCCCTTCAGGGTCGCCATCACGTTGATGATCGCCGGGCCTGCGACCACGAGGAAGACGCAAGGCAGGATGAATAAGATCATTGGAATGGTCATCATTGTTGGCAGACGCCCTGCCCGCTCCTCGAACTTGACCAGCGCCTCCTGGCGCAATTCGGCCGAAAGCGTGCGCAGCGCGGTGGTTAGCGGCGTGCCATATTGCAGCGATTGCGCCAGCGTCGTGGCCAGACGCTTGAGCACATCAAGCCCTGTGCGCGCGCCCAGTGAGTCCATGGCCGTCCGCAGGTCAGAGCCTATCTGCATCTCACGCGAGGTTTGCGTCAGCTCTTGCGCGAGCTGCGGGTTGAGCGTCTCCATCTCCTGGCTGACACGCGCGATACCCGCTTCCAAAGCCAAACCAGCATCGGCGCAGATCACCAGCATGTCGAGCGCATCGGGCACCCCAGCTTCCACTTTTTCAAGGAATTTCTTCCGCGTGTTGGTAGCGTAGGTCTCGGGCGCGAGTATCGCGCCCACCGTGCCGCCGGCCACCGCCACCATGGTCCAAAACCGCGTTAAATGAAACACATGGTGCGCCAGGAAAAAGGCAATGATCGGCGTGACCAGCAACAGCAGGATTTTGGAGCCGATAAACAGGCCAAGCCCGCGCCCGCCCTTGAAGCCAATGCCCTCCAGCGTGGCCTGCATTTCCGTCAGCGTTTTGCGGTTAAGCATACCGGAGCGGGCAATGAGCATGCCGAAGCCAGAAATGAGCCGCAGCGCCAGCGCCTCTTTGGGCTTGTCTTCTTCTTCCTTGATTTCCTCAACCGTTTCACCGGTGATAAGGCCAATGCGCCGCTCAAGCCGCGCCGCCTTGCCAAGGTCGATGGCGAGCACAAAGCCCGCGACCGCCAGCAGCCCGAAACAGATAAGGATCAGGAACAGCAGCTCGTAAATCGTGGTGCTGGAAATATTATTTAAGGACATTGCTTATCATGGATTGAATGGTGCCCATGCCAAAAATCAGCAGCACGATTGCGCCGGTGATAACGGACTCTCCGCCTTTGGTGTTGAACAGCGCCATGATATAGTCGGGCTGCACCAAGAAGATCATGCCGCCGGCGACGAAAGGCAGCACTGAGAGGACCATGGCCGAAGTGCGCGCCTCGGCGGTGAGCGCATAACCGCGCGCCTTCAGGGCCACACGCTTGCGAATGACGTCCGAGAGTCCCTCAAGCGTCTGGGTAATGCCGCCGCCGGAGCGCGCCTGCAGCGTGAGTGCCGTGGCAAAGAATTGGTACTCCGTCAGCTTCACCCGCAGGGCAAGATCGCGCAATGCGGCGTCGAGCGGCACACCGATGGAAACCTTGTCTGCCAGAATGGTGAATTCCCGCTTGGTTGGTTCCATTGAATCCTTGGCAACGGTACGAAGCGCCTCGCCCATGGGAATGCCAACGCGCACACAGCGCACCACCGTGTTCAAAGCGTCTGGAAACTGCTCCACCAGCTTGGCATTGCGGCGGTTCTTGAACATATTGAAGATGAAACGGATAATCAGGTACCACAGCACAATGGACCCAAAATATTCGGTCAAGTAGAGAAGAAACGGATAGCTGGCGAGCGGGTGCGACAGCAGGAAGATCATCCCCGCATCCAGCAGCAAGGCGATAGGCGGGACGAGCCACCATTTTATCGGGTAGGTCTCGGCCTGCTGCAAATCAACGCCGATCAGCGCAGCCGCTTTTTCTTTCAGCTCTTCAGCGCGGGAAACCGTGCGGACCAGCGAATACTCTTCCTCAACCGCCTGCGTTGGGCGGGCCGACGGCGCGATGGTTTCGTACAAACGCTCCTTGAGTTTTGCTTGGCGGTCATGCTCCTTAATGAGCATCATGGTGGCTCCCGCCACCGCTATCAGCAGCACCACAAGAAGAAGAAGAACAACGAGGAGTTTCATGCCCATCAGCTATCCTCCAACGCGTTCATCCATGCCCGCTCCAGCCCGTAATATTGCAGCCTCTCGGTGAAGGTGGAGCGGATTCGGCTCACCTCGTAACGGCCGGTCAGACGGCCGGTCGCGGTTTCGCCGGTGATTTCCAGCTTGAAAATATCGTTAAGCAGCTGCGTCTCGCCTTCAATGCCGGCAATCTCCGTCACCTGGGTCACGCGGCGGCCGCCGTCGCGCTGGCGTTCCACCTGGACAATGAGATTGACCGAAGAGACGACCTGCTGGCGGATGGCGCGCGGGGTCAGGCCCATGGAGGACATCTGCACCATGTTCTCGACACGGGAGAGCGCGTCACGCGTGTTGTTGGCGTGAATGGTGGACATGGAACCATCATGGCCCGTGTTCATGGCTTGCAGCATGTCGAACGCCTCGGCACCGCGCACCTCGCCAATGATAATGCGGTCGGGGCGCATACGCAGCGCGTTACGCACCAAGTCGCGCGCGGTGATCTCGCCCTTGCCTTCAAGGCTGGGCGGGCGGGTTTCCAGGCGCACAACATGCGGCTGCTGTAATTGCAGCTCGGCCGCGTCTTCCACCGTGACAATACGCTCCGATGGATCGATGAACCGGGACAGCGCGTTCATCATGGTGGTTTTACCCGAGCCGGTGCCACCCGAGACGATGATATTGAGCCGGCATCGCGCGGCGATTTCCAGCACGCGGGCCATGGGGGCGGTCAGCGAGCCGAAAGCGATCAGCTTTTCGAAATCAATCGGCTTCTTGGAGAATTTACGGATTGAAATCGACGGCCCATCGATGGCCAACGGTGGCAGAATAATATTGACGCGCGAGCCATCTTTCAGGCGCGCGTCGCACATCGGGCTGGATTCATCGACACGGCGCCCCACCGAGGCGGCGATGCGCTGGCAGATATTGGTGAGATGACCCCAATCGCGGAAGCGCACCGGCACCTGCACCACCTTGCCGCCGCGCTCGACGAATGTGTGCTCCGGGCCATTGACCATGATGTCGCTGATGCTCTCATCGAGCAGTAGCGGCTCCAAAGGCCCGAGGCCGAGCATGTCGTCCACCAGCTCGGTGGCCAAGGCGCGCTGCTCGCGCGCGTTCATCTGCACACGCTTGTCGGTGGCTAGGTCAGAGATTAGCCGCTCGACCTCATTCAGCAGGCGTTCCGGTGCCAGCGAGGCAACGGCCGTGGCATCCATGCGCGCAAGGCAAAGGTTGCGCAGCTCGGCAACCTCGGGGCGGATGGTAACGGTGTTGTCGCCGCGAAAATGCGCGTCCTGCTGCCCAGATGCCGCGGCCAGCGGCGACTGCGCCACAGGCGTGCCATTGCCGAAACTCTCCACGCGGCGGCGGCCAAAAACGGGCAGGTTGCCATCGGACATTCAGCTCACCCTTTCGAGAAGCCGAGCATCTTGAATATACCGCCAACAGAGGTGAGTTGCGCCGTGCCATCAATCATGGACTCATCGCGGTTGGCGACAAAGCCGACCTCACGCGAAAGATCGATGATAGCCTGACGGAACGGTCCCTTCGTGGCGATGGCCGGCTCGCCAAAGCTGGCGGATTCATTAAGCTGCTTGGGAATATCGGGAATAACGATGTCGATCTTGACCTTCAGCGCTTCTTCAATCTGCTTTCGCGTGAGGCCGCCGGGGCGCCCCTGGCGGTTGAGCACGATGGTTGGGCTTTGCGGCTGCCATGGGCCGTTGGGCAAGCCGAGCAGGCGCAGCGTGTCGCGCACCGAGGCCAAGGTGGGGTCCATCACAATTACGCGATGATGCGCGAATTCGATCAGTTCCCGGTTGCACTGCATCGGCAAAAACGGCACGTCCAAGATGATGAAATTGTATCGTACACGAAGCGCCTCGATGAGCCGCCGTGCTGCGCCCGGTGCGTAATGCAGCGGTTCGGTGAGCTTTTCTTCCGAGGCCAAAACCTGCAGGCGCTCAGCCACGGGCTGGGCGGCGCGCTCAACAAAAAGCGGGTCGATACGGTCTGGCGTTTCCAGCGCCATGCGCAGGCCTGGGCCGGTTTTGCCGCCAAGCAGCAAGGCGCCGGACCCCATGTGGATGTCGGATTCCACAAATACCGTATGGCGCTTGGCCATAACGCCGAGCAGCCAGGAGAGGTTGCCGGCGATGGTGGTGGCCCCTACCCCGCCACGGGCGCCCATGACGGCGATAACGCGCCCGCCACGTGTGGCTTCCTGACCGATGGTCTTGCGCGTGATGAGCGGCGCGAAATGGCGCGCCACTGCCTCGCGGGTGATGGGTTTGAAGATATACTCCATCACGCCCATGCCGCGCGTGATATGGCGGTAGAAATCAACGTCGTCCGTATCGCCGATAACAAGCACACGCACACCCGGCTCAACCACGTCGGAAAGTTCGCCCAGCGCATGGAGCGGCTGCTCTTCGCCGGCAATATCGACGATCAGCACTTCCGGCGTCTGCATCTTCGCCATGGCCGCAATAGCGGTGCGGACAGTGCCACGGCGTATGTCCATACCGTTCGCAGGCATATCACCCAAGCCGTCGCGCAGCACCTGTTCCGTGGCCGGGTCGCCCAGGAAGGCGAGCACAGTCAGGCGGTCCGGCCTACCCCCAGTCCCATCGGCCGTCACACGCGAGACCTGTTGACTCATAGGTCCTCCATAGCTTGCTGCGAGACGTTACTGCTCATGAGCCGACGTTGATTGGAGACGATACCGTCTGCACCTGAATAGGTGTTTGCAGACCGCTCGCAGTGCCGTTGGACAATGCCTTTTCTACGCCGCCGACTGCAACAATACCATTGGAGCCAGGCTCCGAACGGCCATGAATAAGGTCCCCCTTATTGGCTGCCTGCAGGGCAATGTTCTTGTTAGACGCATTGGTAGCCGACCAGTTTCCAGGGCGTTGGAATGGGTCAAACGCGCCTTGGCAGGCACTTAGAGATAGGATGGCACAGCAAAGGCCCAAGAAAACCAGTTTACGCATGTGCGCCCCTCTTATTGCACCATGAAGCCGGCATCGCCCGGAACCGTGGTATTAGCCGCCATTGTACCATTATTGCGCAACAGGAGAATGCGCTGCAAATCATTTGGCGGACTCCAGCCATCGTCGGGCGAGGCAAGGCTATTGGGATTATTGACCGGGTTGACGATGTACGGGGTGACAGTAATCACCACTTCCTGCTGTTGCCTCTGGAAAGCATCGCCCCGGAACAAGGCGCCGATCAACGGCACCTCGGACAGCCCAGGCAGGCCGTTTGAGGCCTCTTGTGACGTGTCGGTAAGCAGCCCCGCGATAGCCATGCCCTGACCCGAGCCGAGAATGACGGTCGAGGAAGCGCTGGTCATCGTTACTGAAGGAACAGTGATGCTTTCATTTGATCCCGTGGCAATTGTCGCCGAATTCGATGTGTCCTTCTCGCTGATCTGCGGCATTACCTGGAGAGCGATGCTGCCATCGGAGAATACCGTGGGCGTGAAGCTAAGCAGCACGCCATAGCTTTTGAAACTGACGGATGTCGTATTATTGCCGGAAGCCACCGGCACGGGGAACTGCCCGCCTACCTCGAAATTAGCTTGGGTGCCCGAGAGTGTCGTCAGAGTTGGCTCCGCCAGCACATGGGCGAGGTTATCCTCAGCCAGCGCGTCAATCACCCCCTCAAACGTGCCGCCCGGAAAGGTGACACCAACAGAGCCAGGCGTGGCACCTGAGATAACCGATGCCGCTGATGCGGTAGAGCCGGTGACGAGAAACTTGCCGATTGAAATACCGTCCGTACCAACGGAACTCCAATTAATACCCAGCGAGCGTGTAACCGTGCGCGACATTTGCGCGATACGGACCTTCAGCTCAACCTGCACCGGCTGGTTCACCGTCATGTCATTAACAACCGTGCCATTGCCGATGGCTTTGGCCTGGTTGACGAGCATATCCGCCTGCGCCGCCGTATCGACATTGCCATGCAGAATAACGCCGTTAGGCTCGCTCTCCATCGTTACGTTATTGCCGGGCGCAATGTCTTGCGACTGCCCTTGGAAACGGTCATTCGCGTAGCTGGACGGCGTAACCGTAACCGTGA
>JAKBCX010000063.1 GCA_021807465.1 Pseudomonadota bacterium
GCGCCACCTTGCGCGCCAGGGCCACGCGCTGCACATGGCTGTGCCCGGCCGTTACCTCGTTGAAGATGATGGCGCTGCCCGGCGGGTTGAGGATAGAGAACAAGGCTGGAAACGCCAACAAAAACGCGGCTACAGCTTCACCAAACATCCCCACAACTCCTCCTCTTGGCGCAGCTTACGCCACAACTCCCGCCTGCAAAACCCTGCAACGGAGAGGGCAACGCGGCGATCCATTTTGCGGGATGTAGGTAGTGTGTTTACATTTTACCCGGACTTCTTTTTGGAATTAGGTCCAGGATAAGCCGGCACGCTTCAAGGACTCTATCCGAACACGAAGCATCAGCTCTCAATCGGTGGAATTCAAAACCCCGCCATCTCCCTAAACTCTTCCTCCGTCAGCGTCCTTATCCCCAGCTCCGCCGCCTTCTTGGCCTTGCTGCCGGCATCCTCGCCCACCACCACAAAATCCGTTTTCTTCGAAACGGATTCCGTCACCTTCGCGCCCAACGCCTCGGCACGCGCCTTGGCCTCGGGCCGCGCCATGGAGAGCGTGCCGGTAAATACCATGACTTTGCCCGCAAAGGGCGAATCCACAGCCGCGGCGCTCGCCGCATCCAGTACGCGTACCTCGCGCTCCAGCGCCGCCAGCGTTTGCAAATTATGCGCCTCGGCAAAAAACGCCGCGAGGTCCGACGCGATGGCCGGGCCGATGCCGGAGATGGAGCCAAGCTCCAGCCGCGCATCGGAGCCGATGACCACAGCCGCCTCCATGCCCGCCTTCCACGCGGCGTAACTGCCGTAATGCCGCGCCAGCAGCTTGGCGTTATTCTCGCCGATGCGTCTTATGCCCAGCGCGTAGATAAAACGCTCCAGCCCAATTTCGCGCCGCGCCGCGATGGCGGCGGAAAGTTTCGCGGCTGATACAGGACCCCAGCCCTCGCGCGCGGCAATCTCGGCTTCATGCCCCGGCAGGGTAAACACATCCGCCGCATTATGCAGCCAGCCCGCCTCGTAAAATTCCTGCACGGTCTTCTCGCCCATGCCTTCAATATCAAACGCCCCGCGCGAGCAGAAATGGATCAGCCGCTCCACCACCTGCGCTGGGCAGGAAAGCCCGCCCGTGCAGCGCCGCACCACATCGTCATCCGTCCGCACCGCCAGGCTGCCGCATACCGGGCAATGATCGGGAAACTTAAACGCCGGTCCGCCGCCATGCTTGAGCACGCGCAGAATTTGCGGAATCACATCTCCCGCACGCTGCAGCTCCACCACATCGCCAATCCGCACATTCTTGCGCGCGATCTCATCCTCGTTATGCAGCGTGGCGTAGGTTACCAGCACGCCGCCCACATTCACCGGCTTCAGCCGCGCGCGCGGTGTAAGTGCCCCGGTGCGGCCCACTTGTATTTCAATATCCTCCAATACGGTGCTGGCTTTTTCCGCCGGAAATTTCCACGCGCAGGCCCAGCGCGGCGCGCGCCCCACAAAGCCCAAGCGGCTCTGCAAGCGCAAATCATTCACCTTATACACCACGCCATCAATATCGTAAGGCAGCGCCGCCCGTTGCGTGCCTATGCCGTCCTGGAACGCTTCCGCCCCATCTTCAGCCACCAGCTTCGAGAGCGGATTAACCAAAAACCCCCAGCGCCGCAGCGTGGCCAGATATTCCCAATGCGTCTCCGCCACTGGCGTTGAGGTCTCGCCCTGCGCATAGGCAAACAGAGAGAGTTTGCGTTTGGCGGTAATCGAGGCATCCAGCTGACGCAAACTCCCCGCCGCCGCATTGCGCGGGTTAGCGAATTGCCGCTCCTGGCTGGCGTTGAGAGCCATGAAATCCGCCTTGGTCATATAAACCTCGCCGCGGATTTCAATAAAATCCGGCGCATCCTCAGGCAGCGCGCGCGGCACATCCAGCGTAAGGATATTCGCCGTTACATCCTCGCCTTCGGCCCCATCGCCGCGCGTGGCCGCGCGCACCAGCCGCCGCCCTTCATAGGTCAGCGAGATGGAAAGCCCATCAATCTTCGGCTCCGCAACAAACTCCCACGCGCCCCCATACCCCAGGAAGCGCTTCTTGCCCCGCCAGAACTCCTCGAATTCCTCGCCGGAAAACACATTCTCCAGCGAGAGCATAGGTGTGCGGTGCCGCACTTTCTTAAAGCCCGAAGCTGGCCGCGCGCCCACCTCCGCCAGCGCCCCAGCCATATCCCGCCATTCAGGATGCACCGCCAGAATCGCCTCCGCCTCGCGGCGTATGGCGTCATATTCGGCGTCGGAAATTTCCGGCGCATCGCGCTCATGGTAGGCCGCATTGGCGGCTTCAATGCGCGCCAGAATTTCTTGTAACTTCGCCTTCTCGCTCATCTTGCCAGCAAACTTTCCGCTGCCTGCCGCGCGGCATCGGTAATCACCTCGCCGGCCAGCATACGGGCAATCTCTTCCCGCCGCGCATCCTCACCCAGCATATCCACACCGGTTACGGCGCGCTCGCCCGCCATGTGCTTGGCCACGCGCATCTGCGCCGCCGCGCGCGCCGCCACTTGCGGGCTATGTGTTACCACCAGCACCTGCACGCCTTCCGCTACGCGGGCGAGGCGCTCGCCCACCGCCGCCGCCGTGGCGCCGCCAATGCCGCTATCCACCTCGTCGAAGATCAGCGTCTCCACCCCGCCGCCCGCCGTCAGCACCACTTTCATGGCCAGCATCAGGCGCGAGAGTTCGCCGCCCGAGGCAATCTTGTCCAGCGCGCCCGGCGGCTCGCCGGGGTTGGTGGCGATGAGGAAGCGTATCGCATCCGCGCCCTTCGGCCCCCAGCCGGATTCGGGCAGCATGGCGCGCTCCACCACAAATCGCGCCCGTTCCAGCTTCAGCGGCGGCAGCTCGGCGGCAATGGCCTTTTCCAGCCGCCGCGCGGCGTTCTCGCGCAGGTCTGAAAGCGCCGCCGCCTTCTCCACATACGCCGCCCGCAGCCGCGCAACCTCCTTGGTCAACGCGGCAATGTCCGCCACGCCGCTTTCCAGCGCCGCCAGCCGCGCACGTAAACCGGCATGAAAATCCGCGAGGTCCGCCACCTGCACCCCGTGCTTGCGGGCCACGGCGCGCAGGGCAAAAAGCCGCTCCTCCACAGCCTCCAACGCACGCGGATCATCCTCCTCGGCCGCCGCCATACGCTCCATGAAATCCTCGGCCTCGGCCAAGGCCACTTCCGCGCGTTCCACAGCCGCCATGGCAGGGGCGGCCGGGTTAACATGCCCCGCCGGCACGGTTATGCGCGCCAGCGCCCGTGCCGCCGCCCGCAGCGCCGCCGCCGGGCCGGCTTGGCGCCTGTCTCTGGGCCGCAGCTCGGCAATGGCGGCGGCAATGGCCTCGGCCCGGCGCTCGCCCGCCTGCAGGCGCAGCCGCTCGGCGGCCAGTTGCTCTTCCTCGCCCGCCACCGGACTCAGCGTCCCCAGCTCGTTGGCGGCATGGCGCAGAAACTCCTCTTCCCGCGCCGTCTCTTCTATCCGTTTCTCGGCCTCGGCCAGCTTTATGGCAGCCCCGCGCCACTCCTTATGCGCCGCCGCCACATCCTCGCGCGCCGCCTGGGCCACGCCGAAGGAATCGAGCAGCGCCATATGGTTGGCAGGGTCCGCCAGCCCCACCTGCTCGTGCTGGCCCTGCACTTCTATTAGCAGCGCCGCCAGGGTTTTCAAAAACCCCACGCTCACCGGCTGGTCGTTCACCAAGGCGCGCGAGCGCCCATCGCGCCCCACAATGCGCCGCACCAGAATCTCGCTGCCCGAATCGAGTCCCTGTTCCGCCAGCAGGGCCAGTGCGGCATGGCTGTCCGGCACGGCAAAACTAGCTGCCACCACCGCCTGCGCGGCTCCCGCGCGGATCAGCCCGCTATCTGCCCGCGCCCCTAGCGCCAGCCCCAGGCTGTCCAGCAGAATCGACTTACCCGCCCCGGTCTCACCGGTAAGCGCCGTCAGCCCGGCGGCAAAATGCAAATCCAGCCGCTCGATCAACACCACATCGCGGATCGAGAGTGTCTGAAGCATTCCCTAACCTAGAATGGCCAGTACCAATGATGTTGCTTGGGCGCCACCAGCGGCGCGGATTGCGAGCCGCTGGATGCCTGCGATTCTTCGGCGGTGTTCACCAGCCCATGGTTTTTCAGCTTGCTATAGGCCACCGCGTACCAGCCGCTGCCCGGGTAATTATACCCCAGCACCGAGGCCGTGCGCACCGCCTCATCCGGCAGGCCAAGGTCCAGATACACCTCCACAAGCCGCTCCAGCGCTTCCGGCACATAGGTCGTCTGCTGGTAATTCGTCACCACATCCTGGAAGCGCCCCACGGCCGCCGCGTAGAGATGCTGCTTCTCGTAATAACGCCCGATCACCATGTCGTGCCCGGCCAGGCGGTTATAGGCCAGGCGCAGCTTTATGCGAGCATCGCGGGCATAGGCGGTGTCGGGGTAGCGCGTAATCACGTCATTCAGCGCCGAGATGGCCTCGTATGTCGCCGTCTGGTCGCGCTGCACATCGTCGATGCGCTCGTAATAGCACAATGCCTTCAGGTAATAGGCGTAAGCCGTCTCCTGGTCTTCCGGGTAAAGCTGGATGAAATGGTTGAGCGAGCTTACCGCATCGTCATAATCCATGTTCTTGTATTGCGCGTAGCCCACCAGCAGCGCGGCATGGGTGGACCAGGTGGAGTAAGGGTAATTCTCCTCAACCACCTGGAAATCCTTGGCCGCACGCTGATAATCACCCTTGTCCAGATAGTGCATGGCCATCGCATAGGCCTTATCCGGCGGCGGGATGACACCCTGGGGAAAATCTCCCCCCTTGGTAGCGCTGTTAAGAAAGGCTGAACACCCGCTTAGGCCAAGGGCCAGAGAGAGCAGGGTGGCACGGGTCAGGCCAGAGGAGAATTTTGTCATCGCGTGCGGCTTATAGCAGTTAATCCAGGAACATGAAGCCACAGGGCGTGCCGCATGGCTATGGCCCGCGCATGCGGAATATGTGGAAAATATGGGCGGGCAGGGCGCAGGCATTTACCGCCGCCATTAAAATGGTGGGCAGGCTGAGCCATAAAGCCGCTGGGCGCGGCAGCTGTGCCACCCCAGGCAGCTTTGCCATAACACGCCCGGCCCAGGGCGGCAGGAACAGAAAAGGGTCGAATCAGCAAAAATAACGCGCCTGCACACCCACAATCCGGTCCAGCCCCCCCAGCGCCGCGGGCGCAAACTCATGGGCCGGGCATGTGGAAAAGGTGGAAGACATAAATGGGCAGGGCCACACTGTTCACCGCCGCCATCAGCAGGGCTGGCACGGCAAAGCAGGCGGCCGGCAGTGCCAGAGTCTGTTCCGCCACGGGCAGCCGCGCCAGCCAGCCGCCAGCCCAGGGCAGAATAAACACGCAGAAGGGCAGGAGCGGAAGAAAGTAGCGGGCATTAATGCCCTCAATAAACGGCAGCCCGGCATTGGTGAACGCCAGGTACATGGAAATTTCTATGCCGATGAAGGTGATGAGCAGCACCATCGCCGCCAGCCCCGCATCGGCCTCGCGACCTTTGCCATTGGGCCAGGGCTGCAGCGCGCCCAGCGCAGCCACGCCTAGCGCCACTGCCAGCGGCGCATATTCCCACGGCCAGATACGCACATTGCCCGAGGATATGCCGCCCAGAATCAACGGCCATGTGGTGGACCAGAAGGCGCGCAACGTAACCAGCGGCAGCAGCAGAATTTGCGCCGGGTGAGCCAGAAGCACCCGCAGATTACCCGCCGGCACCACGCTGCTCAGCCAAATATCGCGCGGCCCCGGCCAGAGCGGGCCGGGGTGGTAAGGCGCGCGCGCATAATGCACCAGCAGCCCAGCTTGCAGTGTATGCAGCAGCCATAAAGCGGGCAGGGCGCAGGCCAGCGCCGTAAGCCAGCCGCGCCGCCACAGCCCAGGCGCGCGTAGCGGCAGCAGGCAGAACAGCATAAGCGCCGCATAAGGCAGCTTGGCGCAGCCCACGGCCACCAGCAGCCCCAGCGCTGCCAGCCAAGCCGCCCGCGGCTTGGCTGGCGGGCGCGTAAGCAGTGCGGCGGCCAGTACGCAGGCGCCGATCATCAGCCCATCCTGGTTGTAGGAGGAGGCAAGGTTCACCACGGTTGGCAAGGTAAGCACGGCAAACAGCAGCGCTTGCCCCTGCCGGGCCAGCGCCAGGGCGGCAAACCCCATGGCCAGGAAGGCCAGCAGCGCCGCCACCCGGCCCAGATACACCGTATGCAGCGGCGATAGCCCGATTTTTTGCCCGGCCAGCAGCCCCAGCGCGGCGGGAATGTAAAAGGCGGGGAAATACTGCGTCATCAGCGTGGGGCAATAGGTCATCCTGTTATCCCAAGGCACGGCATCGGTTGCCCGCCGCGCGGCGGCGGAAACCGGCTTGTCGGGAAAAGCCTCGGGGAATTCCTTGGCCAGCAGCACGTTGAAGATGCCGGTATTCATCATCACCCCGGCCCTGGTGGTCATGCCCGGAAACTGGATTGGCGCCGGTACGCCCAGAATTTCGCCATATCGCAGCCCATCGGCCCGGGCGATATGCTGTGGTTCATCAGGAAACAGCCCCACGGGCGTCAGCATCGCGCAGCCCAGCCCGGTGGGCAAGGCGCAGAGTAGGAACAGCCAGGGCAGCCAGCGCGTCACAGGCCGCCCCCGTGATAAAGCCGCCAAACATACCAAGGCAGCGCCACGAGATTCACACCCCCCAACGCCATGGCAGGTGCGCAGAACAGCCCTTCCGGCAACTGCCCCCGTGCCAAACCGCCCCCAGCCCAGGCCAGAATGAAGATGAAAAACGGCAGAAAAGGCAGGAAATAACGCCCCTGTACGCCCAGGGCCACCAGATAGCCCGCCGGGGTGAAGGTGAGGTACATGGAGAATTCCATACCCAGAAACGCGGTGAATATGGCCAAACAGGCCAGCATGCCGTCGCTCACTCCCCAACCGCGTACCCGTTCTGCAAGCGCCCCCAGCGCCGCCATGCCAAGCGCCGCCGCCAAGGCCGGATATTCCCACGCCCAGATCAGCCCGTGGTCGCACCCCACCATGCCCAGAATCAGCCGCCAAGTTTGCGGCCAGAAAAAGGTGAGGGTGATGACCGGCAGCCGCACAATCTCCCACGGATGGGCCAGCAGAACCTTGATGTTGCTACTGGGCTGGGCGCTGTGCAGCCACACGCTTTTATTGCCCGGCCAGAGCGGGCCGGGGTGGTAGGGCGTAACCGGCGCGGGAATGAAGCCGCCATGCAGCACATGCAGCAGCCATAGGCCTGGCAACAGCGCGGCCAAAGCCACGCCCAGCAGCCGCTTATGCAGCCCCGGCGCCAGCAACGGCGCCAAACCGAGAAGCAGGAGTGGCGCATAGGCCAGCTTGGCGCTCACCGTCAGGCTCAGCACGGCAAGTCCCGCCGCCCAGGCGCGTATCCCTGTTCTGGTCAGCAGCGCGGCGGCCAGCGCGAAC
>JAKBCX010000064.1 GCA_021807465.1 Pseudomonadota bacterium
CTGGCCAATCAATACAGCCCGGCGCCACCGGGCTGGGCTGTTTTGCCCCAGATCAGCCGCCACGGAAAGGACAAGTGCGTAATGACCAACGAGCCGACGCCCGAGCCGGACATCAAGCTGCCCGATACCGGGGCGCTGGGCCGCTCTATGGCCGACATCGCCGCGCGCAGCCAGCGCCTGGTGGGGGAATGGCTCAAACGCCAGGCGGCGGAGGGTGTGGCACTGGATCCGCTGAATGTCGGCAGCGCCTTTATGGCCATGACGGCCAAGCTGCTGGCCAACCCCAGCGGGCTGGTGGAGGCGCAGCTTGGGCTGTGGCGCGATTATATTACCCTGTGGCAGAACACCGCCCGCCGCATCTGGTCTGGCGAGGAGCCGGAGCCGGTTATTGCCCACGACCCCAGGGATAAGCGCTTTGCCGACCCGGCATGGAAGCAGAACGAGATTTTCGACTTCATCAAGCAATCCTACCTGCTTTCGGCGCGTTACATTAACGATGTTGTCACCCAAGTGGACGGGCTGGAGCCGAAAACCGCGCAAAAGGTCGATTTCTACGCCCGCCAGTTCATCAACGCCCTCTCACCCTCCAACTTCGCCCTCACCAACCCCGAGGTGCTGCGCCAAACGCGCGAGACAGGCGGCGAAAACCTGGTGCGCGGCCTTAACAATCTGCTCAACGATCTTGAGCAGGGGCGCGGAAATTTACGTATAAAAATGACTGATACGGATGCCTTCAAGGTCGGCGAGAACATCGCGATCTCGGAGGGCAAGGTGGTGTATCAGAACGAGCTGATGCAGCTTATTCAATACAGCCCGGCGACGGAAGAGGCCTATGCCCGTCCGGTTCTCATCATTCCGCCCTGGATCAATAAATTCTACATTCTCGACCTGCGCCCCAAGAACTCCCTGGTGCGCTACCTCGTCTCCCAGGGCCATACGGTGTTCATGATCTCCTGGGTCAACCCGGATGAATCCCTGGCCGAAAAGAATTTCGACGATTACATGACCGAAGGCCCGCTCGCCGCGCTCGAAGCCATCGGCAAAATCGCCGGCGGCCAGCCGGTCAACGCCATCGGCTACTGCATCGGCGGCACGTTGCTTGCCTCAACCCTGGGCTACATGGCTGCCACGGGCGATAACCGCATCGCCTCCGGCACGTTCTTCGTCACCCTGACCGATTTCACCGAAGCCGGCGAAATCGGCGTGTTCATCGATGAAGAGCAGCTCGCCATGCTGGAAGACCGCATGACCAAGCGCGGCTATCTCGAAGGCAACGAGATGGCCACGACCTTCAACATGCTGCGCGCCAATGACCTCATTTGGAGCTTTGTGGTCAATAATTACCTGCTCGGCAAGGAGCCGTTTCCCTTTGATCTGCTCTACTGGAATTCGGATGCCACCCGGATGCCGCGGGTGATGCACTCATTCTATCTTCGCAATATGTACCAGCGGAACCTGCTCGCCACCCCCGGCGGTATCAACATGAAGGGCGAGGCTATCGACCTGGGCAAAATCAAGGTGCCGCTTTATTTTCTCTCGTGCCGCGAGGACCATATTGCGCCCTGGACCAGCACCTATAAAGGCGCGCGCTGCTTCACCTCTGCCCCGGTGCGTTTCGTTCTTGCCGCTTCGGGCCATATTGCCGGTGTTATCAACCCGCCAGAGGGGGGTAAATACAATCATTTCATAAACGATGTCCTGCCTGAACGCCCTGAGGACTGGCTGGAAGGGGCTACCGAAATCGCGGGTTCCTGGTGGCCGGACTGGCAGCGCTGGGTTACTGGACATTCGCACGAGAAAGTCCCCGCCCGTGTGCCGGGCAAGGCGCGGGGGATTAAGGCGATCGAGGATGCGCCCGGGTCTTACGTGCGGGTAAAGGCTTAGAGACTGTTTGCAAAGTCTACTCTGGCGGCCATCAAGCGGCGATTTTCTGCGCGCCGGTGCTCACGTACTTTATGTACGCTCCGCTCCGGTGCTCAAAAATCACCCCTGGACGACTCACCAGAGCGACTTTTAAAACAGTCTCTGAGTGGCGGGTTCTTGCGATAGCTGCGCCAGAGCCTTTACAATTTGGCGCCCTGGGTTTGACTTCGCGGGGCGTTCAATCCACACGGACCAGATGCTGCCGCCAGTCTTCATCATCTCTCTGCCGCACGAGGCGCAACGCCAGGAGCAAATCGCCGCTCAGCTTGGCCGGTTTGGTTTTACGTATGAATTCTTCCCCGCCACGCGCAAAGATGTGATGAGCCAGGCGGACAAGGCCTTCTATAATTCGCGCCGCCGCCGCCTGGCCCTGGGCAAAGACCTGTATGATGCCGAAATTGCCTGTATGCTGAGCCATAAGCGCCTTATCGAGAAGCTGGTGGCGGAAAACATCCCCAATGCCATTATCATGGAGGATGATTGCGTGGTGTGCGAGGAGTTCCCCGCCATCATCAACGCCCTCATGGAGCGCCCCAGGCTCTGGAGCCTCGTCCGCTTCTTTGGCAATGAGAAGCATGAGCGCCGCCGCCACCATAAAATCGCACCGCTCATCCCCGGCTTTTCCTTGGTCCGCATAGGCACCTCGCCCGGCGAGGCGCATTGCTACCTGCTCAACCAGCACGCCGCGCGCAACATGGCCCGTGCGCTTTCATACACCTCCACGCCCATAGACATATTGATGGGCCAGCCCTGGAAAACCCGCCTTGGCGTCATCACCGTTCACCCCAAGGTGGCCTGGCAGGATCTCCGCTTCGACTCCGGCATTGGCGATGAGCGCTTCTCGGGCCGCCTGCATGTAACGGGCGTGGAGAAACTCGCTTTCCGCCTGCTGCACCCGCTCTATACACTTCGTAATAATGTTTTTAAGCGGCTTTACTATGCCGCCGCCTGCCTGCGGGACCGCGCCCGCTAGCATCCCCGGCCCGGCTGCGATAAGGGAGGCAAGTCCGCCCAACCCGCGGGCGCAGGGCAGGTGCAACCGGTTTCGAGGTGAGATGCGCGTTCTTCAGGTGATGGCGGGTAAGCGCAATGGCGGCGCCGAGCTGTATTCCACCGACATCATGCTGAGCCTGCATCAGGCCGGGCTGGACCAATGCGCCGTGCTGCACCCCGCCGCCCCCCGCGCCACAGACCTTGCCGCCGCCGGGCTGCGTGTGGCCGCGCAGGTGCTCAGCGTTCCCACGCGCCCCTGGCAGCGGCACCGTATGTGCCGCCTCATCGCCGCTTATAAGCCGGACATCATCCATTGCTGGATGCGCCGCGCCGCCAGCCTTGTTCCCCCCGGTGCCGCCCGCGCCATTATCGGCTGGTATGGTGATTACGAGGAGCAGGAGAAATATTTTTCCCACTGCACCCATTTTATCGGCGTCACGCCAGACCTCGCCCGCCACGCCTATGCCCATGGCGCCAAGCCAGGCACCGCCTTTTACGTGCCCACTTTCCCTTCGGTGGAAGATGCCCCCGCGCTGGACCGCGCCACGCTGGACACCCCGCCCAGTGCCAAGGTGCTGCTCACCCTCTCGCGCCTGCATAAGGTGAAGGGGCTGGATACCGCCATCCAATCTCTGGCCGCCTTGCCCGATTGTTATCTCTGGATTGCCGGAGACGGCCCGGAGGAAGCCAATCTCCGCGCTCTGGCCGCCGCCCTGGGCGTGGCGGCGCGCGTCCGCTTTCTTGGCTGGCGTACCGACCGCGGCGCCCTGCTGCGCGCGGCTGATATTTGCCTGCTGCCCTCGCGTTACGAGCCGTTTGGCACGGTCATTCTCGATGCCTGGAGCATGTCCACCCCCTTTATCGCCTGTGAGTCGGACGGCCCCAGCGCCTATATCCGCAATGGCGAGAATGGCATGCTCGTTCCGGCGGATAACCCCGCCGCGCTTACCTGCGCCATTGCCGATGTGCTGGGCAACGATGATCTGTGCCGCACCATCGCCGCCAATGGCCACGCCGAATACCTCGCCAGCTTCACCCGCGCGGCGGTTACGCAAAAAATGCTGGAAACTTATAGCCATATATTGGAGGCAGCCCCATGAATGCAGATCGGCGCTGGCAGATTGCCTTTATCGCCACCCTGATCGCCCCGATCGGGCTACTGCATGTCTTTCCGCTCACGGAAGTCTGCATCGGGGTCATCGACGGGCTGTTTCTCATCGACTCCGCCATCCGCCGCAACTGGTCCTGGGCGCGCAAGCCTTGGTTCATCCTGGCATCCGTCTGGTGGGTGTGGCTCGTCTTTGCCTCTCTGCCATTTCCACAATATGGCTTTGGCGATGACGGGGTGAGCGGCTTCATCCAGTCCATTGTCGTTATGCGCCTTATTCTCTTTGCCATGGCGCTGCAGGTTTGGGTGTTCACCACCCCAAAGGCGCGGCGCTGGGGCTGGATCATGCTGGCGCTTTCCTGCCTATGGATTGGGGTGGAATGCTGGCAGCAATATCTCACCGGCCATAACATCTTCGGTAACCCGCGCTGGGGCGATGGTTCTCTCACCGGCCCGTTCTGGAAGCCCCGCTCTGGGCCGCTCTACGCGCATTTACTGTTTATCGCGCTGCTGCCGCCAGCCATGGCGCTGCTCGCCCGCCCCACCTGGCTGCCCCGCGCGGCGGGCATTTTGCTCACCCTGCTCGGCATGGTCACCGCGGTGCTTATTGGCCAGCGCATGTGCGTGGCTCTGGCCGGTATGGGCCTTGTTATCGCCGCGTTTTACCTACCACGCCTGCGTTTGCCCCTTATCGCGGCCCTTGCGGTTTCCGCCGTGGTGGTCGTGGCCACGCCCTATATCTCGCCGCCTACCCACGGCAAGCTGGTGGGCGAGACGGAGCGCAATTTCCACCATTTCAGCCAAAGCCCGTATGGCGAGATTTTCACCGTCGCCACCAATATGGGCACGCAATCGCCTTGGCATGGCTGGGGCTACCGCTCTTACCGGGTGGATTGCATGAAGCCTAAATTCAACACCGGCCTGCCCGCGCTTGGGATTCCACCGACGCAGCAGAGCCTGGGCGCCTGCAACCTGCACCCGCAGAATTTCTATATCCAGGCCTTCTCCGATGCGGGCTATCCCGGCCTTATCCTGTTCACCGCCTGGATGGCCTATTGGACCTGGCTTGCCATGCGCGGCCTCTGGCGCAACCCAGACCCTGTGCGCGTGGGCCTGCTCATTGGCATCGCCAATTATACATGGCCCATAGCCTCGACGGATGAATTCCCAACCCTTTATATGCTGGGCTGGTTCTTCTTCTTCGCGGGCCTTGCTTTCGCCTGTGCGGACGCCGCCCCTAAGCCACCTTTTGCGGAAACGGAAAACAATGCCTGACCAGATCCCCGTCACTGTTCTCACCGGCTATCTCGGTGCCGGCAAAACCACCTTGCTCAACCATATTCTCACCGGCACGCATGGCAAGAAATACGCCGTCGTCATCAATGAATTCGGCGAGCTGGGCGTCGATAACGACCTCGTCGTGGATTCTGACGAGGAAGTGTTCGAGATGAATAATGGCTGCGTCTGCTGCACGGTGCGCGGCGATCTCATCCGCATCATCAGCGGACTGATGAAGCGCACCGGCAAGTTCGACGGCATTATCGTTGAGACCACAGGCCTCGCCAACCCCGCCCCCGTGGCGCAGACTTTCTTCGTCGATGAAGATGTGAAAGCCAAAACCAAGCTGGACGCCATCGTGACCGTGGTGGACGCCAAGCACCTGCCCGCGCGGCTGGAGGATGCGCCCGAGGCCGCCGATCAGCTCGCCTTTGCTGATGTGGTGGTGCTGAACAAGCTGGACCTGGTGACACCGGAAGAACTCGCCGCCGTTGAGGCCAAGATCAAGGCGATCAACCCCTATGCCGTTATCCATCACGCCACGCGTGGCGATGTGCCCCCCGAAGAGCTGCTCGGCCTGAACGCCTTCGACCTGAAGCGCGTGCTGGAGAACGTGCCGGACTTTCTGGAGGAAGACAGCCACACCCATAACGAGCATCTCACCAGCATTTCGCTCTCTACCGATAAGCCCATCGCGGGGGAAAAATTCCAGGCCTGGATCGGCCATATCCTGCAAACCCAGGGCCAGAACATTCTGCGCACCAAGGGCATCCTGAGCTACCAGAACGAGGATCGCCGCTTCGCCTTTCAGGCCGTGCATATGATCGCCGATGGCGATTTTCTGGCGCCCTGGAAGCCGGATGAGAAACGCACGAGCCGGATTGTTTTCATAGGCCGCGATTTGAACCGCCCGCAATTGCGGCGCGGGTTTGAGAGCTGCGCGGCGGGGTAAAGCTGTGTAAACCCATAAGCCGGAGGTGCGGCTCCGGCTTATGGCGGGGTTGAAAGGCGGCTCAGGCCGCCTTTTTTAGCAGCCCCTGTGCCACCAGTGCCTCGGCGATTTGCACCGCGTTAAGCGCGGCACCCTTGCGCAGATTGTCGGACACGCACCAGAAGGCCAGGCCGTGTTCCACTGTGGGGTCCTTGCGGATGCGCGATACGTAAACCGCATCCTCGCCCTTGCATTCAATCGGTGTGGCGTAACCGCCCTCGACGCGCTGGTCTTCAACCACAATGCCCGGGGCGGCGCGCAGCAGGGCGCGCGCCTCGTTCACGTTCACCGGGTTCTCGAATTCCACATACACAGCTTCGGAATGGCCGATGAACACGGGCACGCGCACGCAGGTGGCAATGACGGGAATGTTCGGGTCGAGGATCTTCTTCGTCTCCACCGTCATCTTCCATTCTTCCTTGGTGGCGCCGTCATCCATGAACACGTCGATCTGCGGGATGACGTTGAAGGCGATGTCCTTCTGGAACACTTCCGCCTTGCCGCGTTCATTCACGTAATGCTGCTTGGTGTTCATATACAGCTCGTCCATCCCCTCTTTCCCGGCGCCGGAAACGGATTGGTAGGTGCTGACCACCACGCGCTTGATTTTGTATTTGTCGTGCAGGGGCTTGAGCGCCACCACCATCTGGATGGTGGAGCAATTGGGGTTGGCGATGATGTTCTTCTTGGCGAACTTGGCGATGTCCTGCGGGTTCACCTCGGGCACCACCAGCGGCACGTCAGGGTCCATGCGGAATTGCGAGGTGTTGTCGATGACCACGCAACCCGCCGCGCCCGCGCGCGGCGCGTGAATGGCGGAAACGGACGCGCCGGGGGAGAACAGGCCGATATCCCAGCCCGTGAAGTCGAAGGTTTCGAGATTCTGCACGGTCAGCACCTTGTCCTCGCCAAAGGAGACCTGCTGGCCGGCGGACCGGCCAGAGGCAAGTGCCGCAACCTCGCGCACGGGAAAGTTGCGCTCAATCAGGGTTTTCAGAATCTCGCGCCCGACCGCACCCGTGGCACCAGCAACTGCAACCCTGTAAGACATAAGCAACCCTCCGTAACTTAGGAAAAACACCGGGTTGCTAGGCCCAAACCCGCCATGGCGCAACCACTATGCGGGAATAGCTATGGTGCGGTGCGGTTCTGGCGGGTACAGCAAGGTCATGGCCGCTGACGCAATTGCAAGCTC
>JAKBCX010000065.1 GCA_021807465.1 Pseudomonadota bacterium
CAAAGCTGGCCGTTCTTATCCAGCGAGAGAGTGCGCGGCTTGCGCAGCCAGCAATTAGAACCATCGGGATACTGCGTGCCTTGGGCGGTGGCCGGGTTACCCGCCACCAGCGCCAGCCCGGCGCCGAATGTGCTGGCCGTGACATCGCCGCCGGAGATGGCGAATACAACGACATGCCCGTTATCATCCCCCGCGCGCGGGTTAAGCGCATCCGGGCTGGCGCGGTCAGGGTTGCCGCTGCAAGCCATATAAAGCGTGCTGCCATCGGCACTCAGCGCCAGCCCGCCGGGCGAATCGAACATTTCCGCGCCCGCCGCCTGCGCCGCGCCGGCCAGGCCGGCAAGTGTGGGCACATCCGTGCCCAAATTCACCCAGTTGATGTTCACGCCCGAAATCTGCGCTACGGAAAGCTGGCCGGAATCCAGCGCAGAGCCATCCGTGGCGTTGGTGGCGGCAACAAAGCGGAACAGTGCGCCTGCCGCCGCGTTTTGGGTGAAAAATACGACCGGGCGGCCATCCTGCGTTTGCGTGGCGGCCACACCGCCGCGCGGTATGCGGCCGAGCGCCGTGCGTTTAACGGGAATATTATTAGGGTCGAGCGCCTTAAGCTCCACCAGCCAGCCAAAGCGCGCTGCCTGGGCCGGGTCGCCATAGCCGTATCCAACATCGGCCAGGCGCTTGAGCCATCGCGCCGTGTGGTCTTCAGCCAGCAGCACGCTGCTCCAGGGGGTGGGGCAGCCCGCGGCGGGGGCCAGTACGCCTTGCACGGTGTTGCCCACCTGGGCGGCTGCGGGGCCAGAGATGGCGCAGAGCACGGAATCGGATAAACGGCGGGACTGGTAGCCTCCATCCACCGTTACCCAGCGCCCGCCCAGATATTGCAGGTTCATCACCGTAACGCCCTGCATACGCCCGGCGATAAGGGGCTGGTCCTGGCCCGAGGGGAACACCATGCGCGCGGGAATATCCGGCGTTGCCACCACCATCACCAGCCGGGGAATCCCATCTTCCGCGGGCGGGGGTGAAATCATCCCGGCGAGCACGCCATCGTAGGGGAATTGGCCATCAGCCTGTGCGGTGTTCATTGCCGAAGGGTTGAATGGCGGCGCGCTGGGCATAACCCCATCGCCCCAGCGGGCGATTACGATGCGCGAGAAGCCGGGGCCGATTTTGTCGTCCAGCCAAGCCTTCTGGGGGTTGGCGGCTGCCGGTGTGGCCGGGGCGGTGGACCCCGGCTGTGCGCCTAAAACTGTCTGCGCCTGCGCCGCCGCGCCGCCTATCGCCAGAGCCCCGCCAACAACAAGCTCCCGGCGCCGCACGTTAAAAGCCTGTGCCGCTGCTACCGCCGCCGCCAACATTGGCGCCCGACGTGCTGGCGCCGCCGCTGGTATCCTGCGCGGCACCCAGCGGGTTGTAGCTGCCCACGCCGCCGACAAGCTGCTGGATGAAGCCCGCCGAGCCGCCTGGCACTGGCGTTTTGTGCTGCTCCATGGAGACCGGGATGGCGTCCTTGTAGTTTTTCTCCGTCACGCTCTTCAGCGTGCCGTCGCTATTAAAAGCCACGATCACCACGTTTTGGCTCTTCACCCCTTCAGTACGGCCAATGCGCATCTTGGTCACTTGCGCCACATATACCCAATCATTCGGGTTGAATTGCGGGGTGAAAGTCGGCGGGCCAAGCAGCGCCTCCACATCATCCTGCCGCGAAAGGCCGGGCGTCAGCTCTTTAATATCGTGCTGAGAGACGGCGATGCCGCGATAATGCGGCGCGTCGGAGAACACCGCGCAGCCAGGTAAAGCGAGCATTGCCGCGAAGAGGAAAGGGGTGGTCAGCTTGGCAGGGCGCACGTATCTGGTCCTCGACTATCTGCCGTGAGGTCTCACGGCGGGGGCTTAACTGTCAATGCACAAGCTCTATATAGCGCCAATGAGCACGGAATTCAGCAGGCCGGTAAAGGCCCGACATATTCATGGCGAGCCGCAATCCTTCACCGTGGAGGCAGGCGGGGATGCCCGCGCCGCCCTGGCACGGCGCTTTTGCCTGCCCGCCATAGCCGCACTCAGCGGGCAATTCACCCTGCGGCACGAGCGCGGCGGGGTTATTGGCGCGCGGCTGAGCATGCGGGCCAGGGTGACGCAGCTTTGCGTCATCAGCAACGAGGCGTTCGAAGCTGAGATTACCGAGGCGGTGGAGCTGCGCTTCGTGCCCGCCGAGTCCTTCACGGAGGGCGATGAACTTGCTTCCGATTCCCTCGAGGGGCCGGACGAAATACCTTATGAGAACGATGTGATCGACCTGGGCGAGGCCCTGGCCGAGCAGCTGGCCCTGGCGCTGGACCCGTACCCGCGTAAGCCAGGGGCTGAATTGCCGGGTGAAGCCATGGATGGCGAGGGTAGCCCATTTGCCGCGCTAAAGGGTAAATTCAGCGGGCTTTCCTAGCAAGCGGATGATATTGCACGTCCTTGTGTCAGGCTCATTGCTCGTATGACTTGCGATGTGCGGGGACCTCTGCTAACCCGCGCCTTCCTAATCACCTGACCAGATTTTAAGGCGTTTTCCCATGGCCGTTCCTAAGCGTAAAACCTCCCCATCCCGCGCCGGGATGCGCCGCAGCCACCACGCGCTGCGCGCCGAAGCGCATGCCGAGTGCGCCAATTGCGGCGAGCTGAAACGCCCCCACCATGTATGCGCGCATTGTGGCCATTACGATAACCGTGAGGTTGTGGGCGCCGGCAAGGAAGCCAAGGGCGTTATCCGCGTCTAAAGTCTAAGCAGCGCAAGCGGCGAGAGGAAACGCCCGAGGTATGCAGTGAGCCGGAGCGATATACTGGCTGTTGATGCCATGGGCGGTGACCACGCCCCGGAAGCCATAATTTCCGGGCTTGATATTGCTTGCGCGCGCCACCCCACGGCGCGGTTCCTGGTGTTTGGAGATGAAACCCGCGTGGCACCGTTGATTGCGGCGGCCAAGCGGCTAAAGCGCCAATGCGAGCTTCGCCATGCTGGAGAAACCATCTCTGGTGACATGAAGCCGACGGTGGCGCTACGGCTGCGCGATTCCTCGTTGCGCCGGGCTATCGATTCCGTGCTGTCGGGCGAGGCCGCGGGGGTTATCTCGGCCGGCAATACAGGGGCGCTGCTCGCCCTCTCCAAAATCGTACTCAAGACCCTGAAGGGAATAGACCGCCCGGCCATGGCCGCAACGGCGCCATCGGCGCGGGGCGATGTGGTGATGCTAGATCTTGGCCTGAACGTGGTTTACGACGCCCGCAACCTTGTTGAATTCGCCCTGATGGGCCAGCTTTTCGCCAAAGTTGTGCTTGGCCTGCCAGAACCCAGCATTGGCTTGCTCAATATTGGCTCCGAGGAAGGAAAAGGCGACGAAACACTGCGCCAGGCCGCCGTGGCGCTGCGCGAAAGCCCGATCGGCAAACAGTTTTATGGCTTTGTGGAAGGCCACGATATTGCCGGGGGAACGGTGAATGTCATCGTCACGGACGGATTCACCGGAAATGTGGCGCTTAAAACAGGCGAGGGGGCACTGAAATTCGTTGGCGGCCTTATCCGTAAAGTGTTCGAGGCGGGGCCATTCGCCAAAATGGGCTATCTGTTTGCGCGTGGCTCTCTGCGCCGGCTGAAAGAGACGCTGGACCCGCGCCGCTATAACGGTGCCGTGCTGCTTGGCCTTAACGGCGTCGTCGTCAAATCCCATGGCGGCACGGATGCGCTGGGTTTTGCCCATGCCGTGGATGTGGCGCTGGATATGATTGCAAACGATTTTAACAGCCGCATTGCTGAAGGGCTGGCGGCCATGGACCTTGCCCTTCTCTCCGCTGAGCTGCCATCGGAACAAAATGTCTGACACATCGCTCATCCGCCGCGCCGTGCTCACCGGAACGGGTTCATATCTGCCCGCCCAGATTGTCACCAATGAAGACATGGCCAAACGTGTCGATACATCCGATGAATGGATTACCGAACGCACGGGCATAAAGCAGCGCCATTTCGCCGCGCCGCATGAAACCGCGAGCTTCATGGGTGCCGAGGCCGGGCGTCAGGCGCTAACCGCCGCCGGGCTGGCGCCAGAGGCGCTGGGGGCCATCATTGTTGGCACATCAACGCCCGACAATGCCTTTCCCGCCACGGCGGTGCAAATCCAGGCCACGCTTGGGGCCAGCAAGGCGTTTGGCTTCGACCTGGCCGCTGCCTGCTCCGGCTTCATCTACGGGCTTTCAGTGGCAGACGCGATGATCCGCGCGGGCCAGGTGGATAGCGTGCTGGTCATTGGCTCGGAAGTCTATTCCCGCATCCTCAATTTCGAGGACCGAGGCACCTGCGTGTTGTTTGGTGACGGTGCGGGCGCCGTGCTGCTGCAAGCCCGGGATGTTGAAAAAGACGGGGCGGGGCTGCTTTCCACCCATCTGCACTCCGATGGACGGCTGGGCGACATATTATACGTCGACGGAGCCACCGGCAGGCGCGAGATGACGGGCCATTTGGTGATGAATGGGCGGGAAGTGTTCCGCCATGCGGTCAGCCTGCTCTCCAGCGCCGTGACCGAGGCGCTTTCCGCCAACGGGCTTGCCGCGTCCGATATCGATTTTCTGGTGCCGCACCAGGCCAATAAGCGCATCATCGATGGCGTGGGCAAAAAGCTGGGTCTGCCGCCCGAGCGCGTGGTGGTAACGGTGGATAAACACGCCAATACCTCTGCCGCTTCCATACCACTGGCATTACATGCCGCCATTGCCGATGGGCGCATCAAGCCTGGCGCCTTGGTGCTGCTGGAGGCGCTAGGGGGGGGCTTGACATGGGGCTCTGCCGTACTACGCATGTAATTTTGAGGCCGTAAAGACACGATCACGTTTCAGTGATATGCAAAAAAGCCTTCAAAAACAAATTGTTGTGAAAACTATGTGCGAATCCTTCGCGATTCGCGCGCGTTCTTGTTGATTCTCAGGCATAACCTGCTAATCTTGTAAAATGAACACTTTGACACGCGCTCAGCTGACCGAGGCGATTTACGCCGCAGTAGGCCTGTCCCGTCACGAATCGGCGGATTTGCTTGAGCTGGTCCTGGACCGGATCGCCCAGGCGCTTGAAGTTGGCAAATCCGTTAAAATCAGCGGTTTCGGGACATTTTCTGTGCGCCAGAAAGGCCGGCGCATAGGCCGCAACCCCAAAACAGGGGTGGAAGTCCCCATTTTGCCGCGCCGCGTGCTGGTGTTCCGGCCCAGCCAAATGCTTCGCGACGCAGTGAATCAACAAGCCCCCGCCCGCCCTTAATATTATAATCCACGGAAAATTTGATGGTCCGCATGGTTGAGGAAGATGATTTCAACGCGGAGGATGAGGACGGGCTGAATGCCGATGCAGGGCGCGCCCGCCTTCGCAAAACCGCAGACGCTTTCCGCACGATTTCCGAAGTGGCCGATGAGCTGCATGTGCCGCAGCACGTGCTCCGCTTCTGGGAAACCAAGTTCCCGCAAGTCCGCCCGCTGAAGCGCGGCGGCGGGCGGCGCTATTACCGGCCCGAGGACGTGCAATTACTACGCCGCGTCGCCGATTTGCTGTATACTCATGGCTATACCATCAAAGGCGTGCAGCGCCTGCTGCGCGAAGGCGGCGGCGCCCTGCACGACAATATTCCGCCGGCGAATGCCGAGGAGCGTGCCAAGGCCTCGGCCGAGCGCGGCGGGATGGAGATGGAGGAGCCTGCCATGAGAAAGTCAGCCGCCCCCAGCCTGCCCGAACTGCCCATTCCCGGCCTGACAGCGCCGGAGACGAATATGCCCGCAGAACCGCCGCCCCGTACAGCCCAGTTGCGCGTGCGGCCCAAGAACGACCCCGAAACCGAGCGCCTGCGCGGCCTGCTTACTGAAACGCTCAGCGCACTGGAAGAGCTGCGCCGGTTGCTGGACTAAGAGATTAACCTGACCCATCGGGAAAATTCCGCCACAGCGAAATAAGCCTCGCTCCCCACTTGGCGGCGCGGCTTGGGGCTGCTAGAGGCTCGGTCCACGGTTCGGAGCGTAGCGCAGCCTGGTAGCGCATCAGTCTGGGGGACTGGGGGTCGTGGGTTCGAATCCCGCCGCTCCGACCATCTTCCCAAAACCCCAACCCCACATCTTCAACATCTTGGCTCTTTGCGGCGGCTGTCCTATTGCGGGGTTAGATGGCTCTGAAAGGTGAGGGCTCATGTCTTTAACGCGCCGCGCTGCTTTGGCTGCCGGGCTGGCCGCGGGGGCTTTTCCCGCCTTGGCCGCCACGCCGCCGGGCATTGGTCCCTACGTTGCCAATCCGCGCCGCAGCCCTGCTTTTGTAAAGCGGGATAGCTACCTGCACCCGGCGGCGCTGCTGGGTTTCTGGGGGCTGGAGCCTACCCAATCGGTGCTTGAGGTTGATCCTGGCGGTGGGTATTGGACACAAATTGTCGCCCCGTACCTGAAGGCGCATGGCAAATATACGGCCGCATTGCCCGGAACCTCGCTTGAGGCGCAAAAGCAGCAGCTTGTCTTCCTTAAAATGCTGGGCGACGATCCTCAGGATTTCTCGCTGGTCTCCACCATTCTATTTGCACCTGGCGAGGCGCTGGGCAGCCCAGCAAGTTACGGGTTAGTGTTCTCCTGCCAAAACCTGCACAACTGGATGGCGGCGGGCACGGCGGATGAGATCCTCGCAGCCATTTTCACCGCGCTTAAACCGGGCGGCATATTTGGCATACAGGACCACCGCGCCAGCACGGATACACCACAAGACCCAAAAGCCAGCAATGGTTACGTGCGCGAGGATTACGCGCGGAAATTGATTGAGTCAGCGGGCTTCAAATTCGTTGCCAGATCGGAGATTGGCGCCAATAAGCGCGATACCAAGAACTACCCCGATGGCGTGTGGGATTTGCCGCCAACCTTGCGCCAAGGCCCGATCAACCGCGCCCTTTATTTGGCGATAGGCGAGAGTGACCGGTGGACGATGAAGTTCAGCAAACCCGTTTAGAGATTGTTCGAAAAGTCGCTCTGGTGAGTCGTTAATTGGCGATTTTTGAGCACAGGAGCGCAGAAAATCGCTGCTTGACGGCCGCCAGAGTAGACTTTGCAAACAGTCTCTTAAAGCACCACCGATAGAGTAAAACCATCATGCCCCTTGGCGCCCACCGTCTGCAGCGCGGTAGAGGCCAGGCGCGGATGGCTGGCCAGCATTCCGGCAAAGCGCCGAATGCCTTGTATATCCTCGCTGTTACTCTCCGCATCCAGCACCCTGCCTTCCCGCACCACGTTATCGACGATGATAACGCTGCCGGGGCGCGAGAGGCGTAAGGCCCAGTCCAGATATTCCGGGTTTCTCTTCTTATCCGCGTCGATGAAGACAAGGTCGAAGGGGGTGCCATCT
>JAKBCX010000066.1 GCA_021807465.1 Pseudomonadota bacterium
TTCGGCAATGTCGAAGGCGAGCTTGCCGTCCTTTACCGTCACCTTCACCGCGCCGCCCTTCACCAGCTTGCCGAAGAGCAGCTCTTCCGCCAGCGGCTTCTTGATAAGCTCCTGGATGACGCGGCCCAGCGGGCGGGCGCCGTAGAGCGGCTCGTAACCGCGCTCGGCCAGGAATTCCTTGGCGGCGGAGGACAGCTCGATGGTGACGTTGCGGTCGGCGAGCTGGGCTTCCAGCTGCATCACGAACTTCTCCACCACGCGGCCGACGATTTCCGGCGTCAGCGCCGCGAAGGGGATGATGGCATCCAGCCGGTTGCGGAATTCCGGCGTGAAGAGGCGCTTCACCGCTTCCTCATCCTCGCCCACGCGCACCTGCTTGCCAAAGCCGATGCCCGGCTTCTGCATGTCGCTTGCCCCGGCATTGGTGGTCATGATGAGGATGACGTTGCGGAAATCGATCTTCTTGCCATTATGGTCGGTCAGCTTCCCGTGATCCATGATCTGCAACAGGATGTTGAACAGATCGGGATGCGCCTTCTCGATTTCATCAAGCAGCAGCACGCAATGCGGGTGCTGGTCGATGGCATCGGTCAGCAGCCCGCCCTGGTCGAACCCCACATAGCCCGGGGGCGCGCCGATGAGGCGGGAGACGGAATGCCGCTCCATATATTCGGACATATCGAACCGCGTCAGCTCGATGCCGAGTGTGGAGGCGAGCTGGCGCGCAACCTCGGTCTTGCCGACGCCGGTGGGGCCGGAGAAGAGGTAGTTGCCGATCGGCTTCTCGGGGTCGCGCAGCCCGGCGCGGGAGAGCTTCATGGCGGCCGAAAGCGCCTCGATGGCGGCGTTCTGGCCGAACACCATCGACTTCAGGTCGCGCTCCAGATTACGCAGCACTTCCTTGTCGTCGGTCGAGACCGATTTGGGCGGGATGCGCGCGATCTTGGACACCATCTCCTCGACATCCTTGAGCGTGACCGTTTTACGGCGCTTGCTCTCGGGCTGCAGCATACGGGCGGCACCAGCCTCGTCGATCACGTCGATGGCTTTGTCCGGCAGCTTGCGGTCGTTAATGTACTTGGCCGAAAGCTCCACGGCGGCGCGGATGGCGTCATCCGTGTAGCGGACCTTGTGGTGCTTCTCGTAGGCTGTTTTCAGGCCCTTGAGGATTTTCACCGTGTCCTCGACCGAAGGCTCGTTCACGTCAATCTTCTGGAAGCGCCGGACCAAAGCGCGGTCCTTCTCGAAGTAATTGCGGAACTCCTTATAGGTGGTGGAGCCGATGCAGCGCAGCGTGCCCTGGGCCAGAGCCGGCTTGAGCAGGTTGGAGGCGTCCATGGCCCCGCCCGATGTGGCGCCCGCGCCGATGACTGTGTGGATTTCGTCGATGAAGAGGATGGCGCCGGGGGAGTTTTCGATCTCCGTCACCACGGCCTTCAGCCGCTCCTCGAAATCGCCGCGGTAGCGCGTGCCGGCCAGCAGCGAACCCATATCCAGCGCGAAGATGGTGGCGTTGAGCAGCACCTCAGGCACGTCGCCATCGATGATGCGCTTGGCCAGCCCTTCGGCAATGGCGGTTTTACCCACGCCGGGGTCGCCCACATAAAGAGGGTTGTTCTTGGTGCGGCGGCACAGAATCTGGATGGTGCGCTCAATCTCGTGCTCGCGGCCAATCAGCGGGTCGATCTTGCCTTCTTTCGCGCGCTTGTTGAGGTTGATGCAGTAGGTGGAGAGCGCATCCTGGCCGCGCTTGGCGCTGCCCTTCTCCTCGCGCTCGTTCGGCTCGGCAGGCTCGGACGAGCCGCTGGGTGTGCGCGGGGCGGATTTGCCGGGGCTTTTGGCGATGCCGTGAGAGATGAAGTTGACGGCATCCAGCCGCGTCATGTCCTGTA
Source organism: Pseudomonadota bacterium (assembly GCA_021807465.1). Taxonomy (GTDB): domain Bacteria; phylum Pseudomonadota; class Alphaproteobacteria; order Acetobacterales; family Acetobacteraceae; genus Acidocella. The sequence goes on from JAKBCX010000066.1 coordinate 1,893, forward strand.
GCTGCAGGAAATACACGGCATGGCTCTCGCGCTCGGAGAACAGGGCGACCAGCACGTTGGCGCCGGTTACCTCGTCGCGCCCGGAGGATTGCACATGGATGGCGGCGCGCTGCACCACGCGCTGGAACCCGGCGGTGGGCTTGGGGTCGCCCGCGCGGTCGGTGGCCAGGCCCGCCAGATCCTTGTCGAGAAACTCGGTCAGGTCTTTCTTGATTTTTTCGATGTCCACCCCGCAGGCGCGCAGCACCGTCAGCGCATCCGCATCGTCAACCAGCCCGAGCAGCAGATGTTCGAGGGTCGCGTATTCATGTTTGCGGTCGGCGGCCAGTTGCAGGGCGCGGTGCAGAGTCTGTTCAAGATTGCGAGACAGCATGGATCACATTCCTTCACGCCGCGGGACGGCGCTTTGAGTTCCGGGCTTAAAAACGGCCTGCCCGGCCGGCCTAACGCTCCCGCCACCGCGGGATTTCATCTTACATTCACATAGGGGCGGCGTGGAAAAATAAACCGTCATTCTTTCTCAATCGTGCATTGCAAGGGATGCTGGTTCTGGCGGGCCAGATCCATCACCTGCGTTACCTTGGTTTCCGCCACCTCATACGTATAAACGCCGCACACCCCCACGCCGCGCCGGTGCACATGCAGCATGATCTGCGTCGCCTGGTCGCGCGATTTCTGGAAGAAGCGCTCAAGCACATGCACGACGAATTCCATCGGCGTGTAGTCGTCGTTGAGCATCAGAACTTTATACATTGTGGGCTTGCGCGTTTTTGGGCGTGGCTTCACCACCACCCCTACATTTGGCCCCTCTGTGCCTTTGCGCCTGTCATTCTCGCTCATACTCGTGCCCTGAATCGTACCCGTGCTCTCGATCGTACCTTGCATCATCTACTCCGCATCACGCGCGGCGGAGGCATAATGCCGGCCGCGTTTCCGGCTGCCTCCGGTTTCAACATATCGAATGGCACGGCGGGATTGAAAGAGTGTTTTTCCTCCCCGGCCAGAAAAACATGGTTTCGTGAAGAGACGATATATGGATTAACCGCGCAGTGACACAAAAGGCCGGCCCGTGGCGGGCCGGCCTTTTGTGCAAATACTTGAAAAAACCCGTTACCGTAAGGCCAAAGGCCCCGGCGGGCGAAGCTCTGGCAGTTACAAAAATGGCCTGGCACCGCCCGGTGCCAGGCCAAACGGGAGAGAATAGGCTGGTTTAGTAGGACTTGCCGAAGGTTTCCACGGCGAGGGAGATGCGCGCGGTGATCGGCGCGATGGCCTGCTCGGCCAGCTTCACGGTGGCATCCGTCAGCTTGTTGCTCTCGGACACAACCTTCTCGATGCTCGACTTGGTGAAGCCGGTGTGCAGGTCCACGGCTTCCTTGACGGATTTCACGCCCATCAGGGACTTGCCGAAGGCCACGGATTCTTCGAGCGAGCTTTTGGAGCTGGCGGCGAACTGTTTGGACAGGTCCTGCATGCCGCTCACGTAAATCTGTGTGGCCTTGATGAAGGCTTCCACGTTGCCCTGGCTGAAAGACAGCAATTCTTCGGAGGTTTTCACGGCTTTCTCAACGCCTTCTTTCAGTTTGGCCTGAGAATTCTCAAGGCCCTTGGTGGCTTTCTCAATTCCGTCGCGCATGGCGGCGATGGATTTCTCAAAATTCTTTACGGAGACTTCGGCTGCGGTCTCGATTGTGCTGGCGGTCTCGGTTGCGGCGGCCGCCGCGGCTTTGGTCTTGCTAGCGCTCATAGTCAGGGTTCTCCCGATAGTACGAAGGGGCTGCACAAACTCCAACCAAGCGAGCGTGCCACGGCGGTATGCCGCAGTGCAGCAGTGCCCTTATAAGTTAACGCGATGTCCGCCGTCAATGTTTTTTGTGCGATGCACAATATTGTCATGAAGGCGAAAATTGACGCGCGGCGGAATGGCGGGGCGCGTTTTCTGAGGGAAATTCAGTAACACTTTGGCTTTACATAAAATCTGCACATAAAATCACGATTTTCCCTCGACATGGCGGGGCGGGACGGATTAAATGCGGGATAGGTTTCTGCGAAATGGGAGCGCACCGGATGAGGGCAGGGTGGCATCGTGGCATTTGGCCGGGCTTTGCGGGGCTGTGCCTGGCGGCATTGGCCGCCATGCCAGCCAGCGCCAAGACGCACCATTATTATAATGGCGGCACGGCATCCTCGTATTCTGCCGTGCCGGGGCCAACCTCGCCGGGGGTCAGCAGTATTCTCATAGATGCGCAAACAGGCGCCGTGCTCTCGGCCCAGCAAGCCGATGTGGAGCGTTATCCAGCCTCTCTCACCAAGCTGATGACGCTGGACCTTGCGTTCCAGGCGTTGCAGGATGGCCGGTTGACGCTCGATACACGGATTCCCGTCTCGTACCACGCGCAAGCGGTGGAGCCTGTTAAGCTGGGACTGCTGGCCGGGCAGACCATCTCGGTGCGCGATGCCATTCTGGCCATGACCACCATGTCGGCCAACGATGCGGCGACCGCGCTGGGTGAGTATCTGGGCGGCGGGTCGGAGGCGCGGTGCGCGCAGATGATGACCGCGCGGGCCCAAACGCTGGGTATGACGGGAACGAGGTTCATGAATGCCTCTGGCCTGCCAAATGCGGCCCAAGTCACCACTGCCCATGACATGGCGATTTTGGCCCGCGACATTGTGGTGCATTACCCGCAATTCCAGAGCTTTTTCGAGGTGACGTCGTTCGAGTTCCGGGGGCGCCCGGTTTACAGCAACAACCAGATGCTGAAGCTCTACCCTGGTACTACCGGGATGAAGACGGGCTATACCGATCTTGCGCGGTTCAACCTTGTGACCAGCGCCGAACGCAATGGGCGTGAGCTGATTGGCGTGGTGCTGCATGAGCCGGGCTGGAGCGCCAGCTACAGGCAGATGACGGCGATGCTGAATAGCGGCTTTGCCGGCGCGCCGGATATGGGTGCCGAAATGGCCAGTATCGCGCCGCCGCCGCCCGCCCCTCTGCCGCACGTAACCTACGGAACCCCGGCTCTGCCATTGCCGCCGGTGCGCGAGGCCTCGGCTTTGCCGCCGCCGCCGCCCGCCGCGCCGGTGCAGCGCGTGGCTGACCGTGCCCATGGCGAAGAGCTGGGCGGCTGGGTCGCGCAGCTTGGGGTTTTCAGCTATAGCTCCAGCGCCCGTAGCGTGGCCGTTAACATGCGCCGGCTGCGCGGTGTGGGCGTGGCCCGCATTGCCCGCCTGCAGCATGATGGCCGCACTTTGTGGAGCGCCCAGCTTGCCGGGCTGAGCTACCATGCCGCGCACAAAACCTGCGACGTGCTGGCCGCGCGCGGTGATAGCTGCCTCGTCCTGGCGCCGTCGGCTGACCATCTGGCCATGCTGACCGGGGATAGCGGCACTTAACAAGCTGAAACTGCCTGCTTTCCGTGGGGCTTTTGGGTGAGCGGGGGCAGACAGGGCATGGTGCGCCTGGCGGGTGGATTTGGCGAGCGGGGAAACCCGCTCTATGAGCACGGCGCATGCATAGTCTAAGCCTTGTCAGTCTGCTTGCCGATGCCGGGAATTCCTGGGTGTTGCAGGCTATCATCATCATCGGCGGCACGTTCATCCTGGAGGATGCGGCCACGCTACTGGCCGCCATGCAGGTGGCAACGGGCGCGCTCTCGCTGGAGCTGGCGCTTGGCGCGCTTTACGCCGGTATTGTGCTGGGCGATTTGGGGCTTTACGGGCTGGGCTACCTCTCTGGCCACCATGCCTGGGCGCGGCGGCTGGTGCCGCACCAGCGGCGTGAACTGGGGCGCGATTGGGTGAGCCAGCGCGTGATTCCCCTTGTTGTGGTCAGCCGCTTCGTACCCGGGCTGCGCCTGCCTACATATACCACGCTGGGGTTCCTGCGCGCGCCGCTGCTGCATTTCGCGCTAGGGGCGATTGCCGCCACCTTGGTGTGGACTTCGGCTTTGTTCTACGTCTCGCTCAAGCTCGGCACGTTGATGATGCATTATCTCGGCATTTGGCGCTGGGCCGGGCTTGCTGTATTCCTGCTCATCATCATCGGGGTCGGGCGTTTCGCGGCGCGTGCCTATAATAAAAGGACGGATTCATGAGCGAAGCGGTCTTAGGCTCCATCTCTGGCAGACCCCGGCGCGGGCCGGTCTCGTTTTTCGAGTTCTGGCCGGGCTGGCTGTTCTATACCCCTGTCGTATTGTTCTGGGCCGCGCAGTCCATCCGCTATGGCAGCGCCACCCTGCCGTCGCTTGCCAACCCGCGCATTGCCGCGGGCGGTATTTGCGGCGAGTCGAAGAATGATATTCTGGACTTGGCCGGGCCTGCCGCGCGTCCCTGGGTGGCCGATTATGCCGCCATGACCACGCTGGGCCATGCCGATGGCGCCGATTTGCCCGTTGCCCTGGCCGCCATGGCGCAGGCCGGGTTGCAATTCCCCGTGGTGGCCAAACCGGATATGAGCTGCAATGGCGTGGGCGTGCGGGTGGTGCGCGACGAGGCGCAGCTTAGTGCCTATCTGGCTGTCTTTCCCCGCGCCACGGCGCTGCAGTTGCAGCGTTTGGTCGAGTATCCGGGCGAGGCGGGCATTTTCTATATCCGCCACCCGGGCGAGGCGCGCGGGCGCATTACCTCGGTCACGCTGAAATACCCGCCAATGGTGACGGGTGATGGGCGGCGCAGCGTGAAGGCGCTGATTGCGGCGGATGAGCGGCTGAATGCGGTGTCGCATCTGCTGCTGCCCAAGCTGGGCGCCAGGGCCGCGCAGGTGCCCGCGCCGGGAGAGCGTGTGACGCTGGTGTTCGTCGGCAATCATTGCCGCGGCTCCACCTTCAAGGACGGGCTGCATATTGTCACCCCGGCGCTGGAGGCGCGGATAGACGAGATTATGCGCGATGTGCGGGATGTGTATTTCTCCCGCATCGATCTGCGTTACGAATCGCTGGAGAGCCTGCGCGAGGGGCGGGGCTTCAAAATCATCGAGTTCAATGGCGCGGCCTCGGAAGCGACGAATATCTGGGACCCGGAGATGACGCTGGGCAAGGCCTACCGGGAGCAGTTCTTCCATTACGGCCAGGCCTTTAAGATAGGCGCCGCCAACCGCGAGAAGGGCTGGAAGGCCGTGGGGCTGTTGCAACTGGCCCGGCTGTGGCGGCAACAGAAGAAGTTGATGGCGGCCTACCCCGCCAACGACTAAGAGACTGTTTGCAAAGCCTACTCTGGCGGCCGTCAAGTGGCGCTTTTCTGTGCTCCGGTGCTCACGTACTTAATGTACGCTCCGCTCCGGCGCTCAAAAACCACCCCTTGACGACTCACCAGAGCGGCTTTTCAAACAGTCTCTAACCACGTTCTGCGCGCAAACCACGTTCTGCGCGCATGGGTGATGCGCCGTGCTGTTGTTGCGGTGCGGCGGCTTTCACTTCACTTTATCTTTTACGCCTGAATGAAGGCGACAGGAGGAGTGAGGCCATGCCGCTGA
>JAKBCX010000067.1 GCA_021807465.1 Pseudomonadota bacterium
TTCAATATAGCCATAGCCTGTCTCGGGTTTATCCGGCGTAATACCAAAGGTGACAATCTGCCCGTTCTGCGCCGCCGCGCAAGCCTTGCCCAGCGCCACCTGCAGCGCCTGCTCATCGCCAATGGCCGCGTCCGCCGCCATAATCCATAACAACGCGTTAGGGTCTTCCTCCGCCGCCAGCAGCGCCGCCGCGGTTACCGCCGGGGCGGAGTTACGCCCCACCGGCTCCAGCAAAATGCGCCCGCCCCCAACCGCGGCATTGCGCAAATGTTCCGCGACAACAAAACGATGTTCCTCGTTGCAAACCACGATGGGCGCACCAAGCCCGGCATTAGCCGCGCGCAGCGCCGTGTCCTGGATCAGTGATTTTTTCGACAGAAGCGGCCAGAATTGTTTCGGGAAACTCGCTCGCGAAACAGGCCAGAGGCGCGAGCCAGAGCCGCCGGAGAGAATGACTGGCGTGACCGCAAACCCCAGGGAACCCGCTTTCGCCCCCATCCCCGCTTGCGTCATATGCTCCGACATTTACACCTCCCGCTATGCTGCACCGCACATTGCCATGACCGGCACTGAAATGACAACATGATTCCCCGCCGAAAGCCTCAAAAGACGAGAATCTCTCCAAATTTTTACAATAAATTCACGCGCTAAGCGGCGCTTGACGATACCCGGCAAGAGGTTTCTGCTGGGCCGTAACGGAGGAAACACCCATGCGCTACAAGACACTCGGCCGCTCCGGCCTTATCGTCTCACCGCTCTGCCTGGGCTGTATGAGCTTTGGCACCGCCGCGCGCGGGCAGCATGAATGGGCGCTGGACGAAGAGGCAAGCCGCCCATTCTTCCGCCAGGCGCTCGAGGCCGGCATTAATTTCTTCGACACGGCCAACGCCTACTCCGCCGGCACGTCCGAGGAGATCACCGGCCGTGCCCTCAAGGATTTCGCCAAGCGCGACGAGGTAGTGATCGCCACCAAGGCGTATTTCCCATGGCGCGCCGCACCCAACACGGGCGGGCTTTCACGCAAGGCACTATTCTCCGCCGCCGATGCCAGCCTGCGCCGCCTGGGCACCGATTATATCGACCTCTACCAGATCCATCGCTGGGACCAGTCCACGCCCATAGAGGAAACAATGGAGGCCCTGCACGACATCGTGAAATCCGGCCGCGTGCGCTATATCGGCGCCTCATCCATGGCCTCGTGGCAATTCGCCAAGGCGCAATATACGGCGCGGCTGCATGGCTGGACGGAGTTTGTCTCCATGCAGAACCAGGTCAACCTGCTCTACCGCGAGGAAGAGCGCGAGATGCTGCCGCTCTGCGCCGATATGAATATCGGCGTCATCCCCTGGAGCCCGCTGGCGCGCGGCCTGCTCTCACGAAGCTGGGGCGAGCAGACCAAGCGCTCGCAAACCGATGCCTTCGCCAAATCCATGTTCGGCGGCGGTCACGATCAGGACCGCCAGATTGTGTCCGCCGTGGCCAACATCGCCGCCGCGCGCGGCGTGCCCCAAGCGCAAATCGCGCTGGCCTGGCTGTTCAGCAAACCCGTCATCACCGCGCCCATCATCGGCGCCACCAAAACCGCACATCTTAACGACGCGGTGGCCGCGCTCGGCATCGCCCTTACCCAGGAGGAAATCGAGCAGCTCGAAGCCCCCTACCAGCCGCGCCCGGTCTCGGGCATCATCCCGCCCTACCAAACCCGCCCCATTACCGTATCACTCCAGCCATGAACATTATAACCGCCCCGCCGCCCCGCACCCTGCCGATAGAAGGCGGGCACAACCTGCGTGACCTTGGCGGCTACCGCACCCAAGATGGGCGCCAGCTTAAGTGGCGCACCCTCTACCGCGCCGGCGCGCTATACGGCCTGCCGGAACAAAGCCGCGCCGCCCTGCGCGAGCTGGGCATACGCGCCATTTGCGACCTGCGCACGCCCGCGGAGCGTGCCCAGAACCCGATGGAATGGCATGACGGGCTGGACATTCATTATTATGGCGGCGTCACGTTAAAAAGCGGCGCCCAGCTGGAGCAAACCCTGAGTGACGGCACCGCGCTGCGGGACAGGATGCGCGCCCGCATGTTCTCCATCTACACCAGCCTGCCCTTCGAGCAGGCGGCCAGCTACCGCCACTTATTTGCCTTGCTGGCCACGGGCAACGTGCCGCTCCTGTTCAACTGCGCCGCCGGCAAAGACCGCACCGGCCTGGCCGCCGCCCTGCTGCTCACCGCCCTGGGCGTGCCGCGCGCGACAGTGCTGGAGGATTACCTGCTCAGCAATGAATGGGCCGCGCGGCTGCGGGTGATGATGACCAGCCGCCACCCGCGCCATGAATCCACATTCGCCGACCCGGAGGCGCTCGCCCCCGTGCTCGCCGCCGATGCCGCTTATCTCAGCCTCTCCTTCCAGGCGATTGAGCAGAATTGCGGCTGTCTGGAAGCCTATCTGGCGGAGCATCTAGCCACCGGCCCGGCCGAACTGGCACAAATCCGCGCCCATTTGCTGGAATAAAGCCTGCCCGGGCGCGGAATATATTTTACAACCCGGCCAATCCGGTTCACCATGCCGCCATGGCCAAAAAAGAAAAAACCGCGGGCGCCAAGGCGCGCAAGGACGAAAAAAACGGGTATGAGGCCGAGCTGCGCGAACTGCAGATCGAACTGGTCAAGCTCCAGCGCCATGTTATCTCCCATGGCAAAAAGCTGCTCGTCATCCTGGAAGGGCGCGACGCGGCCGGCAAGGATGGCACCATCAAGCGCATTATCGAGCATCTCTCCCCGCGCGACATAAGGGTGGTTGCCCTGCCCAAACCCTCGGACCGCGAAACCTCACAATGGTATTTCCAGCGCTATGTCGCGCATCTGCCGGCGGCGGGCGAAATCGTGCTGTTCAACCGCTCCTGGTATAACCGCGCAGGGGTAGAGCGCGTCATGGGGTTCTGCACCGATGAGGAATACAGCCAATTCCTGCGCCATGTGCCCATCTTCGAGAATATGCTTGTGCAGGATAGCATCTTCATCCTGAAATATTACCTCGATATTGGCCGCAAGGAGCAGAAGCGGCGCCTGGAAAGCCGCCGCGAAGACCCGCTGAAACAATGGAAAATCAGCCCCATAGACGAAAAGGCGCTCTCGCATTTCGACGATTATACTGAAGCCCGCAACGTGATGCTGCGCCAGAGCGACAGCGCCGCCGCGCCGTGGATCATCGTCCGCGCCGAGGACAAAAAGGCCGCCCGCCTCGCCATCATCGCCGACCTCATCTCACGCATCGAGTATCACGGCGCCACCCCCAAGGATACGAGCGGCGAAATTGTCTGCCGGTTCGACGAGGCCTGCTTCACCAACGGCATGCTGGCCGGGTAAGGCGGTGCGGACCCCTGGTTTTCAAAAAAACGTCATTCTAAATAGCCCTCATGACCGACCTTCTCAGCGCCCTTAAATTCGACTCCAACGGCCTCATCCCCGCCATCGCCCAGCAGCACGATACGGGCGAGGTGCTGATGATGGCCTGGATGAACGCCGAGTCGGTCGAGGAGAGCCTGCGCACCGGCCAGGTCTGCTACTGGTCGCGCTCGCGCGGCAAACTCTGGCGCAAGGGCGAAACCTCGGGCCAGCAGCAAAAACTCGTCGAGATGCGCCTGGATTGCGATGGCGACACGCTGCTGCTGCTGGTGGACCAGCAAGGCGTGGCCTGCCACACCGGGCGCCGCAACTGCTTTTACCTGGCCGCGCGGGATGGGGAATGGGTGGAAATCGCCAAACCTCTGGTGGACCCGGAGCGGCTTTATCACCGCTAGGACCAATGCACTTGATACGGCCCCGTTTTTTGGCGAGAAAGGGGCTACAAAAATAATTCAGGGGTTGTCCATGCCGCTCGCGCCATCAAACCTTCGCCGCCATAAAGTGGCCCTGGCCATTGCCTTTCTCATCCTGGGCCTTGGCAGCATCGTGGCCACGCGCATGGCCACGGCGGACGGCACCACGAACTACCCTGCCGCCTCGCTCGCCGCGCCGACTGATCAAGCTGCCCTCATCGCGCGCGGCAAATACCTCGTCACGGCGGCGGATTGCCAGCCCTGCCATACCGGCCCCGGCCATGCGCCCTTTACCGGCGGGCTTATCATGAACACGCCATTCGGCGGCCTGGCCACTCCCAACATCACGCCAGACAAGGCAACCGGCATCGGCAACTGGTCGGATGAGGATTTCTACAACGCCCTGCATTACGGCATTGCCCCCGGCCGCACCTGGCTTGTGTTCCCCCGCTTCCTGTATCCGGGCATGCCCTACACCTCCTACACCAAGCTCTCCCGCGCCGATGTGATGGCGATAAAAGCCTATCTCTTCTCGCTGGCGCCGCAGCACGTGCAGCCCACACCGTCCTCTCTGAAATTCCCCTTCAACCAGCGCCCCGTATTGCTGGGCTGGCGCATCCTGTTCTTCCGCGCCGGGCCGATGCACATGAACCCCGCCTGGGATGACCAGATGAAGAACGGTGCTTACCTTACCGAGGCGTTGGGCCATTGCGCCGAGTGCCACACGCCGCGCAACATCATGGCCGCCATGGAAACCGGCGCCTGGCTGGCCGGTTCGCCCATCGACGCCTTCTACGCCCCCAATATCAGCTCAGACAAAACCTATGGCGTGGGCGGCTGGAGCCAGGCGGACTTGGTGGCCTATCTGCACGACGACGGCAACCTTTCCAAAGGCTCGCCCTACGGCCCCATGGGCGACATGACCGACCACTCCACCAGCCTCATCCCGGTTTCGGACGTGGTGGACATCGCCAACTACCTGCAGCACGAGACCAAACCGCAGCACACCCCGCCGCCCCCTGCGGTGGCCAATGGCGCAGCCTCGGCCAAGGCGGGCGAAATTGTGTACCAGGCCAACTGCTCCGGCTGCCATGGCCAAACCGGCGGCGGCATGCCGCCCAGGATGGTGCCCAACCTGGCGGGGAACGATTCCATCGTCTCAGGCCCGGCTAATAACGTTATCGGCGCCGTGCTGAGCGGGCTGGGCACATGGCATGGCGGCCCGGCCATGCCGAGCTTCGCCACCGCGCTCTCGGACCAGCAGATTGCGGACGTGGCCAATTATGTCCGTACCGCCTGGGGCAATAAAGGCACGGCTTCCGCCACACCGGCCCAGGTTATGGCCCTGCGCGGCATCGCCGTGGTGCCCTACAGCGCCGATGAAGCCTCGGACAGGCTGGGCTGCCCGCGCATTACCGCCGCTGGCGGGGCAGATAGCGTGGCCGATCCCGGCAACGGGCTGCTTAACGCCTACCAGGGCGTTACCGCCTCCACCCTGCCCAACCGCACCGGCGCGCTTATCAACGCCGTGCGGGCGGGCAATAGCACCATCTCCAACGCTGACCTGATGAACACGCTGGTGGCCGCCTATTGCCCCGTGGCGGCTCATACGCCAGGCCTCAGCCTTGCCGCCAAGCGGCTTGCCGTGAAGGATTTCATGGCTGCCTCATGGCCACTGGTAACGGCCCATTAAGGTCGAAACCTACACAGGGGCGGCGGCAACGCCGCTCCTGCCCGATCTCGCCCGGCTGCGCGTCGAGGTCTTCCGCGACTTCCCCTATCTTTACGATGGCGACATTGCCTACGAGCAGAACTATCTGCGCGTCTATGCCGATACGCCGGGTGCGGCCATCATTGTAGCGCGCGATGACGAGGGGCGGGTTGTCGGCGCCTCCACCTGCCTGCCCCTGGCGGCGGAAACCGAGGCCGTGAAAAAGCCGTTCCTCGATGCCGGAATCGACATCTCCCGCATCTTCTATTTTGGCGAATCCGTGCTGGAAAAAGCCTATCGCGGCCAGGGCATCGGCATTGCCTTCTTCCAGGCGCGCGAGGCCCAGGCGGCAGGCTACGTCACCACCGCCTTCTGCGCCGTTATCCGCCCGCCGGACCATCCGCTCCGCCCGAAGGAGTATGTGCCGCTGGACGAATTCTGGCGCCACCGCGGCTATCGCCCGCGCCCTGGGCTTGTATGCAGCATGAGCTGGCGCGATATTGGCGAGAGCGCCGAAACGCAGAAGCACCTGCAATTCTGGACCAAGGATTTATGAAGCTCGCTTTGGCCGCCTGCGGTGTCAACCCGCCCCCCTCTCCCAAATTCTTCTACGCCCGGCTGGACCGCCTGGCCGCCGATGCCGCCCTGGCCGGGGCCGAACTGCTGGTGCTGCCGGAATATGTGTCGATGGTTTTGGCAGGTACCGAGGTAAAAGCGCCGGACCTCGCGGCGGAGCTGAATACCGTCCTCAATCAAACGGACACGCTGCTGGAAAACCTCTCCACCATCGCCCAGCGCCACCAGCTGCACCTTCTCGGCGGTTCGCTACCCATACGCGATGCGGATGGCAAAATCCGCAACCGTGCCCCCTTCATTGCCCCTTCCGGCAACATGCTGTTCCAGGACAAACAGGCCATGACCCGCTTCGAGGATGAGGAATGGGGCATCACCGGCGGCCAAGGCCCACGCGTGTTCGATACCGCCTTGGGCCGCATCGGCGTGTCGATCTGCTACGATTCCGAGTTCCCGCTGCATGTCCGCGCCCAGGTGGCGGCGGGGGCGCGGCTCATCCTCATCCCCAGTTGCACAGCCAGCGTGGCGGGGTTCAACCGCGTGCGCTTTTCCGCCCGCGCCCGCGCGGTGGAAAACCAGTGCTACACGGCGGTGGTCCCGCTGGTGGGCAACGCCGCCTGGTCCGGTTCCATCGACATAAATATCGGCCATTCCGCCCTCTTCGCCCCTTGTGACGAAGGCTTCCCCGATGACGGCGTTATCGCCGCCGGACCGCTCAACGAACCCGGCCTCACCATTACGGAAGTTGATTTCACCGCCATCGACATTGTGCGCCGCAACGGAAATGTGCTGAATCACCGCGACTGGGAGACGGCAATCCCGCCCTGCCCTGTCGTGGAGCTTGTGTGACCCGCATTTTCATCATCGCCGGAGAGGCCAGCGGCGACGTTCTCGGCTACCGGCTGATAACCGCGCTGCGGCGGCTCGACCCGGCCATCGGTTTCTCTGGCATAGGTGGCACGCGCATGGCTGAAGCCGGGCTGGAATCACTCTTCCCCATGCAAGAGCTGGCGGTGATGGGGCTGGCGGAAATCCTGCCCAAAATCCTGCCGCTGAAGCGGCGGCTCGACCAGACCGTCGCCGCCATTCGCGCGGAAAAACCGGATATTCTGCTCACCATCGACTCTCCCGGCTTCACCCTGCGCGTGCTGAAGGCCATTGGCCCCGGCGGCCCCAAGCGCGTGCATTACGTGGCGCCGCAGGTCTGGGCCTGGCGGCAGGAACGGGTGAAGCATTATCCCGGCCTATGGGACG
>JAKBCX010000068.1 GCA_021807465.1 Pseudomonadota bacterium
ACTGAAATGGCGCGGTGGCAAGGCGGGGTTTGCCCGCCTTGCCACCGCTTTTCCAAAAAGAGAAGGGCCACCCCATGCCGGGATGGCCCTTCTCTTTTTGGAAAAGCGTTAGAGACCCCGAGGGGTTTCACAAGCCTTATTTCGGGCTGCGCCGCACCGTCAGGCGCACGCCAATATTGATGGCCAGAACAATAAGCATGACCAGGAAGGCGGCGGCGTAAGCCAGCGCGTGGGAATGCGCGTCTGGCTGGTTGATGAAGGTCCAGATTACATAGGTGAGATAGGCGACCGGGGAATTTGTGAACTGACCATCCCAGGGGTAATCGGACCAGCCGGCGGTGTAGATGAGCGGCGCGGTCTCGCCCACCGAGATGGCGAGTGCCAGCAGCGTGCCGGTAATAACGCCGGAGGAGGCCGCGGGCAGGATGACCTTGAACATTACCGTTGAGTCCCGCCCGCCGAGCGCGTAAGCGGCCTCCCGCATGGTGTTGGGCACTTGCTGCAAGGCAAGTTCGGTAATGCGCGCCAGGTAGGGAACGATGAGGATGGCGATGGTGATGGCCGCCGCCGCCAGCGAGAACCCCCAGCCGAAGCTGATGATGAATACAATGTAGGAGAAATAGCCCAGCACGATGGAGGGCGTGCCGGTCAGCACATCCGCGAGGAAGCGGATGGTGGAGCCGGTTTTGTTTTTCCCATATTCCGAGAGATAGACGCCCGCCCCCACGCCGATGGGCACGGCGATGAGCATGGCGAAGATGGTGATGATGAACGTGCCTTCAATGGCATTGGCCAGGCCGAGATTGGCGCCGCCCGTGTTCTTGGTGAACAGGTCCCAGTTGATGGCGGCCATGCCGTTAATGGCGACGACGCCCACAATGTCGAGCAGCGGGAAGATGACCAGTGCCAGGGCAATGAGGCAGGCGGCCCAGCCCAAGGTGCTGATGATGGTCCGGCGCAGCGCCAGCGCGTTGTTGCCGGGTTTGTGAATGACGTTACTGGCGCTTGCGGACATTGAGAGCTCCAGAGCTAAGCAGTTTGGCGCCGGCATTCACGGCCAGCGTGATGAGAAACAGCACCAGCGCGATCTCGGACAAGGCGCGTACCGACATGTTGGTGGGGTCGGACTCGGCGCTGTCGAGCTGGCTGACGATGAAGGAGGCGATGGTGGAGATGGGCGAGAAAAGCGAGGTTGGCAGGATGTTGATGCCGCCGCCAGAAACCATGAGTACGGCCATGGTCTCGCCCAGCGCGCGGCCCAGCGCCAGCACAACGCCGCCCATAAGTGTGGTGCGCACCATCGGCATCATCGCCTTGGTCACCACCTCGAAATGGGTAGCCCCGAGGGCAAAGGCGGATTCACGGTTCTCCTTGGGCACCTGGCACAGCGCATCGTACAGGGTGGAGGCGATGATCGGCGTAATCATTAGTGCCAGCACGATGGAGGAGGCGAGCAGCCCATACCCGTTGCCGGTGGGGCTGATGTAATGGCCAATGAATGGCACCAGCACGGCGATACCCCATAGGCCGAACACCACCGAGGGCACCACGGCGACAAGCTCTACCAGCATGGCCAAAGCCGGGCGGATGGGCGGCAGCCAGGGTAGGGCGCGGCGGGCCGTGCGCTCCAGTTCCGGCACGGCCTCGGACAGGAAAATGGCTGTGCCGGCGGACAGGGGCACGGCAATAAGGATGGCGATGGCCGAGGAGGACAGCGTGCCAACGATGAAGGCGAGAATGCCGTATTCGGCGCCCGCGGGCACTTGAATGCCCCGCACCGTTACCGGGTTATCGTACAGGTCGCCCAAATTCCAGGTGATGCCGGTGATGAAGTGCAGCCCGTTGAAGATGATCGCCTGGCCCGAATAAGCCACCAAAAACAAAACAACCGCGGCAAGCGCGGCGGGAATGAACAGGCTGAGGATAAGGACGGAAAGACGGAAGGGGCGGAGTTTCATGGATCACCCTTTACGGCAAAAACCCTCCCGGCACGAGGCCGGGAGGGCGTTTGGTACTTACTTGATGCTGTCGATCTGCTTCAGCGTCAGCGCCTTCACGGAGGCGGGCAGCGGCAGGAAGTGGACCTGCTCCATGTAGCTCATGGCGTTGCCGTCGTTCACGGCCCAGGTCAGGAAGTTGCGCACCGCGGCGGCTTCCTTCTTGTTCGCCATCTTGCTGTTCACGATCGCATATTCGTAGTTGACGATCGGGTAGGCATTGGTGCCCGGGGTGAACACGATGCTGATGCGCTCATCGGCCGGGGTGGTGTTGGCCACCGAGGAAGAGGCTTCGGAGATGGTCTCCGGCGTGGGCAGCACGTAGTTGCCAGCCTTGTTCAGCAGCGCGGCCTGGCCGAGCTTGGCGGCGGCAACCTGCTTGGCGAAGGAAATGCCGATATAGGCAATGCCGTACGGGTTGTTCTGCAGCGCGGTCACCATGCCGGGGTTGCCGTTGGCGCCGATGCCGCCGGTAACGGCCGGCCAGGAGATGGAGGTGCCGTAATGCAGCGAGTCAGACCAGGACTTGTCGGAGAAGGCGAGGTACTGGCTGAAGATGAAGGTGTCACCCGAGCCGTCCACGCGGTGGATGGGGATGATGACGTGGTCCGGCAGGGTCACGCCCGGGTTGGCCGCGGCAATGGCCGGGTCATTCCACTTGGTGATCTTGCCCATGTAGATGCCAGCCAGGATGGGGCCGGACAGGTTGAGGTGCGAAACGCCGGGCAGGTTATAGTTGATGGCCTGGCTGGAAATGGCGAGCGGGATGCTCAGCATGGCCGGGTGATCCTTGACCATGGCATCGGAGAGATAGGCGTCGGAGGCGCCAATCTGCACCAGGCCCTTAATGGACTGCGCGATGCCAGTGCCCGAGCCGGTGGAGGCGGTGGTAACGCTCACATCCGGGTTCTTGGCCGTATAGGCGGGAACCCAGAGGTTGAAGAGCGGGTAGAGCAGGCTGGAGCCGGTTTCGCTCAGGCGCATGGTGCTGGCATGGGCGGCGCTCGCGGCCGTGGTAATAGCCAGTGCGGCGATGCCGGTGCGGAGAAGCTTCGAAAGTTTCATCACGTTGCGTTCCTTTTGTTGGGTCCTGGTAGAGATCCCTGTTAGGACAGCGGGGCGCTGTCCCCGCTCGGGCACCGCAATAGGCGAAGCGTGTGACAATGGCGACGGGGTTTGCGTGTCAATTCCGTGACATTTCATGGTGGTAAGCCATTGCACAGCATCTGTTCAGCCCCTAAAGCCCGCCCATGAATGCTGAGCCTGCTTCGAGGTTGTCACATAGTACCTTGTTTATGGGGTTTTTCCAGGCGGGTATTTTGGGGTTTGGCGGGGTTTTGCCCATGGCCCGGCGCATGGTGGTGGATGACCGGCGCTGGATGAGCCAAACCGAGTTCAACGAGCTGTTTGCCGTGTGCCAGTCTTTGCCGGGGGCTAATATCACCAATTTCGCCGCGGTGCTCGGCATGCGTCACCGTGGTGTAACGGGCGCGGCGGCGGCGCTGGCGGGGTTGCTGGGCGCGCCCATGGCCATCATCATGGCACTTTCGGGGCTATATGCGCGCTACGGCACTTTGGCGCCGGTACACCATGCGCTGGCCGGGCTGGCGGCGGCGGCGGCGGGATTGCTGTTGGGCACGGCCGGGCGCATTGCCGCGCCGGTTTGCAAAAGCCTGAGCAATGTGGCGGTGGCTGTGCTGGTATTGGCCATGGCGCTGCTGCTGCATCTTTCGCTGCCGCTTACCATGCTGCTGGCTTTGCCGCTGTCGCTGTTTCTCTCCGGCAGGGCCATGCCATGAGCCTGTTGCTGCAACTGGCGGCACTGTTTGCCAAGCTCTCGCTTCTGGCGGTAGGCGGGGCCGGCGCCACTGTGCCGGAGATGGCACGCGAGGCGGTGCATGTTCACCATTGGCTTACCCCGGCGCAATTTGCCCAGCTTTATGCCATTTCCAATTCCGCCCCTGGGCCGAATGTGCTCATCGCCACCATTTTGGGCGCGCATGTGGCTGGGGTGGCGGGCGGCATTGTTGCCACGCTGGCGATGATTTTGCCATCATGCGCGCTGGCCGTGCTGGTGAACCGCCAGTTGGAGCGCCATGCCGGGGCGCGCTGGCGCCGCGTGCTGCAGGCGGCGCTGCTCCCCATTACGGCAGGGTTGCTGATGGCGGCGGCGCTGGTGCTGGCGCGGCAGGCGGATACGGGCTGGCTGACCCTGGCCATAACCCTGGCCTGCGCGGCCGCTTCGTACCAGACGAAGCTGCACCCGCTATTGCTGCTGGGTGGTGGTGCGGCGCTTGGGCTTTTATTATTTTAAGATCAGTGGTTTACCGCAAATGCTCGGCAAAAAACGCAAGGCTGCGCAGCTCGGCTAATTCCCAATCCTTGCGGCTATAGCTGGCGCGGGCATCGCAGCCAAAGCCGTGGTCGGCGCCTTCGTAAACATAAACCTCAATTCCCGGTTGGGCGGCGCGTATGGCGTTGACCGCGTCCATGGGAATGCTGTGGTCCAGCTCGCCGAAATGCATCTGCACCGGGCAGTTGGGGGTTAGGTCTTTTTCCTTGGCAATCTCGGCGCCGTACCAGCAGGAAGCCGCCCAGAATTTTTCCGTGCGGCAGGCCGCGCGCCAGGCAAGGCTGCCACCCCAGCAATAGCCGATGATCCCGGCCGGTATGCCGCCCAGCGCTGCCGCCGTGGCTTCAATGTCCAGTAGCACCTGCTCGGGCGGGATATGCGCGCGCAGTGCCACGCCTTCCTTTTTGTCCGCATCTTCGTAGCCTAGTTCCACGCCGCGCCGGGCGCGGTCGAACAAAGCGGGGGCCAGTACGCGGTAGCCATAACTGGCCAGGCGCTCGGCCACTTTGCGTATATGCGGGTTTACGCCGAAAATTTCCTGCAGCAGCACAATTCCGCGCTGCGCGTTTACATTACCGGCCTCGAACACATCGAATTCATGGCCATCTGCGGCCTTCAGCTTCAGCATTTCCTGTTTCCTCTCGCCCTTAATTGGCGGGTTTAGCCGTAAATAGCGAAATCGCGTGCCAGAATCTCATAAATTTCGCGTTTGAAGGTAACGGCCAGCGCGGGCAGCTCGGCCAGGGCCGCCCAGCGCCACGCCTCGAACTCAGGATGTGAATCTGCGTCGAGCTTAATGTCGGAATCCTGGCCCAGGAAGCGCAGGGCGAACCATTTCTGCCGCTGGCCCCGGTATTTGCCGCCCCAGGCCACGCCCAGCAGTTCCGCGGGCAGGTCGTATTGCAGCCAGTCCGGATGCTCGCCCATAATCTCGGCTTTGTCCGTGCCAACTTCCTCGCGCAGTTCGCGGATAATGGCTTCGCGCGGGTCTTCGCCTTCGTCAATCCCGCCCTGGGGGAGTTGCCAGGCTCCGGCAAACCCGGCGCGGCGGCCGACAAACACCTGCTTATCCGGCCCAAACAGCACGGCGCCAACATTCAGCCGGTATGGTAACGGCATTGAATACTCCTTGTGGAACGCGGGGCGGAGCGTGCCGCCCCTTGCGCTCAATGCGTGTTCGAGGCCGTTGCCGTATTCGCCGGCCCCATATCGTCGATGAGCTTGAGCGCCATTTGCAGCTGGAAGTCGGTGGACGGCTTGGCGGCATCGAATTTAGGCCAGTTGGCCGGGGGTTTGCTGGGAATGGTGCTGGCCACGGGCGGCAGCGGCGGCGCTGGGGGCAGCTTGTTCTTCTGGTCGGCCGTGGGGTTGGTGAAGGAGTTGAGCAGCGAGGTCTCGCGCAGGGCGGCGAAGGCGTCTTCCGGCGTGGACGTGTCGGACACCGTGACGTTGGGGGTAACGCCATAGCCCTGGATGGATTTGCCCGAGGGGGTGAAGTAGAGCGCGGTGGTCAGGCGCAGCGCGCCCTGGCCGTCTATGGGCATGATGGTCTGCACCGAGCCTTTGCCGAATGTTTTGGTGCCCAGCACCAGGGCGCGGCGGTTTTGCTGCAGGGCTGCGGTAACAATTTCCGCCGCCGAGGCCGTACCCGCATTCGTCAGCACCACAAGCGGCGCGCCGTGCAGAATGTCGCCATCCGGATGGGCGTACCACACCTGGTCATCCTGGCTGTGGCGGCCATGGGTGGAGACGATCTCGCCACTATCGAGGAAATCATCACTCACCGCCACGGCCTGGTCGAGGAGTCCGCCCGGATTGTCGCGCAGGTCGAGAATATAGCCATGGATCGGCCCCTTGGCCTCTTTGCGCAGGGCGGCCACGGCATCGCGTATATGCGGGTTGGCGTTTTCGTCGAAGCTATCGAGGCGGATATAGCCGATGGGGCCGGCGGCGGAGGTGAGGAGCTTGGACTTAACGTCCTGAATATGAATCTTCTCGCGCGTCAGCGTAACGATGACGGGTGTGGAGATGCCGTTACGCTTGATGGTGAGCGTAACCTTGCTGCCAGGCTTGCCGCGCATGCGCGTTACGGCGTCGTCGAGCGTCAGCCCATCTGTGGAAAGATTGTCGATTTTTACAATAATATCGCCGGGTTTGATGCCGGCGCGGGCGCCCGGTGTGTCGTCTATGGGGGTGATGACTTTCAGCAGCCCGTCGGTCATCGTCACTTCCAGACCAAGCCCGCCGAACTCGCCGGAGGTTTGCACCTGCATGTCGGCATATTGCTGGGCGTTCATGTAGCTGGAATGCGGGTCCAGCCCGGCCAGCATGCCGTTAACGGCATTGTAAACAAGTTTATCCGTGGGCGGGTCTATAACGTAATTCTGCTTCACGGCGGTCAGGATGTCGCCGAACAGGGTAAGCTGCTGGTATGTGTTGCCGGCGGATGAGGTATCGCCCATGGCCCGGCTAAAAGGCTGGGCAATGCCGCCCACGACCAGGCCCGTAAGAAAAATTCCGCTCAACATCAAAGAGTTACGCAGCTTCATTACGCCGTTCCTTTACGCTGGAGCAGGAGTGCCCCCTTGCCATTAGACAGTATTCCGCCCTGATTATCCAGAGTGCCCGCCGTTCAGCCAAGGGGCTGGGTCCACTGGTGTGCCGTTTTGCCGCAATTCCACGTAGAGGCGCGGCTGATGGGTTGGGTCATGGGGATCGAAGGGCTGCATGGTGCCCACGGGCTGGCCGTGGACGAGATGCTCGCCCTGGGCCACATCCAGCTTGCTCATGCCCGCCAAGATAACGCTGTCGCCATGGCCGCAATCGGCGATGACCATCAGCCCATAAGACGGAAAGGCGTTTGCGAACATTACCGTGCCCGCGCAGGGGCTGGTAACAAGCGCGCCAGGGGCGGCGCTGTATGAGATGCCAACAGCCGGGCCGGCCGGGGTGGGCGCGCCGAAAGCCTGCACGATGTTGCCCGCCACCGGAGC
>JAKBCX010000069.1 GCA_021807465.1 Pseudomonadota bacterium
CGCGAGGTGGGGTAGAGCGGGGTGAGATTGTCGAAATTAATGCGGTGTTTCACCGCATCCGGCGCCTCGAAATTGATCTTATCGACCATCACGAGCGAGAAATAACGCTCACCTTCCTTCGGCGCGCGTATCTCGCCATCCACCGTGTCGCCCGTGCGCAGGCCGTAGCGGCGCACCTGGGCGGGGGAGACGTAAATATCTTCCGGCCCCGGCAGGAAGTTGGCCTCGGGGTTGCGCAGGAACCCAAAACCATCGGGCAGGATTTCCAGCGTGCCATCGCCATGGATGGATTGGTCATTCTCGGCGCAGGCCTTGAGAATGGCAAACATCATATCCTGCTTGCGCAGGGACGAAGCGTTCTCGATCTCCAGCTCTTCGGCCAGATTAAGCAGATCGGTGGGGGTTTTTGCCTTGAGTTCGGCGAGATGCATGGGAATCCAAACGATGGAATCGCCGCGAAAATGCGCGGCACGGATATGGGATGGAAATTTGTGGCACGCCCAAAGGACTCGGGCTGCACAGGCTCATACGGCCTACCCTTCTAATGGTGATTTATCGCCGTAACGTCAAGATGCCGTTTTGAGTTTCGGGCTTTCGCCCCTGAGCATCAGGCGGCAGGTACCGTCATCCCCGCGCAAGCGGGGATCTCGTGAAAACAACGCGGCTCCCGCGAAGAGAACTCCGCTTGCGCGGGAATGGCGGCCCGGCCGGAAAAAAATGGGCAGCAGGAGGTCACCCTCCGCTGCCCATCAAGCCTGAAGGGAACCCCCCTTACTTATCGCGGAAATGCGTTTCCTTGGTCTCAATAGCAGCCTGCGCCGCCGCCAGCCGCGCCACGGGCACCCGGTAGGGCGAGCAGGACACGTAATCCAGCCCCACCGACTCGCAGAACGCGATGGAGGCCGGGTCGCCGCCATGCTCGCCGCAAATGCCGAGCTTGATCTTGGCCTTGGTGGCGCGCCCCTTTTCGGCGGCAATGCGCACCAGGCTGCCCACGCCCTCCACGTCGATGGAGACGAACGGGTCTTTGGCATAGATTCCCTGCTCCACATAAGCGGGCAGGAATTTGCCGGCATCATCGCGCGAAAGGCCGAACGTGGTCTGCGTCAAATCGTTGGTGCCAAAGGAGAAGAAATCGGCGGCCTCCGCGATCTGGTCCGCGGTGAGGGCGGCGCGCGGCAGCTCGATCATCGTGCCCACGGAATATTCGATGGTGGTGCCGGTTTCCGCGAACACGGCCTTCGCCACGCGCTCCACCTGGGCGCGGGTAATGTCCAGCTCGCGCTTGGTGCCGACGAGCGGGATCATGATCTCGGGCACCGGCGCCTTGGCGGATTTGGAAATTTCCACCGCCGCCTCGAAGATGGCGCGCGCCTGCATCTCGTAGATTTCCGGGTAGGTCACGCCCAGGCGGCAGCCGCGATGGCCAAGCATGGGGTTGGCTTCGGAAAGCTCTTCCGCGCGTTCGCGCAGGGCGGCGACACTCATATCCAGCGCCTGCGCCACCTCGCGGAACTCCGTCTCGCCATGCGGCAGGAACTCATGCAGCGGCGGGTCCAGCAGGCGGATGGTCACCGGCAGGCCTTCCATGATCTTGAACAGTGCCACGAAATCGTTGCGCTGGAACGGCAGCAGCTTGTCCAGCGCCACACGGCGCCCGGCCTCGTCCTTGGCCATGATCATCTGCCGCACGGCGCCGATGCGCGTGGGGTCGAAGAACATATGCTCGGTACGGCACAGCCCGATGCCCTCGGCGCCGAATTTGCGCGCGGTTTCCGCATCCAGCGGGGTTTCCGCGTTGGTGCGCACCTTCAGGCGGCGGGCTTCGTCGGCCCAGCCCATCAGCGTGCCGAAATCGCCCGAGAGCTGCGGCTCGATCATCTTCACGGAACCGGCGAAAATCTCGCCCGTGGAGCCGTCGATGGTCATCACATCGCCCGCGCGCAGGGTCACGCCGGCGGCGGAGAGGGTTTGCGCGCCGTAATCGATGGAAATGCTCCCGGCACCGGCCACGCAGGGGCGGCCCATGCCGCGCGCCACCACGGCGGCGTGGCTGGTCATGCCGCCGCGCGTGGTCAGCACACCGCGCGCGGCGTGCATGCCGTGAATATCCTCCGGGCTGGTCTCGATGCGCGCCAGAATAACCGACTCGCCCTTGCCCGCGCGCAGCTCCGCCTCATCGGCCGAGAACACGATAACGCCGCACGCGGCCCCCGGCGAGGCCGGCAGGCCCTTGGCGAAAATGGTCTTCGCCGCCTTGGGGTCCAGCGTGGGGTGCAGAAGCTGGTCCAGCGCCGAGGGGTTCACCCGCATAATGGCGGTGTTGCGGTCAATCAGCCCTTCCTCGGCCATTTCCACCGCAATGCGCAGGCTGGCGGCGGCGGAGCGTTTGCCCGAGCGTGTTTGCAGCATGTACAGCTTGTTCTGCTGCACGGTGAACTCGATGTCCTGCATATCCTTGTAATGTTTCTCAAGGATGGCGCGGACATTCTTCAAATCGTTATAGGCATCCGGCAGGGCTTCCTCCATGGAAACCTCACCCGGCTTGGCGTAGGCCTTGGAGAGCGGGCGCGGGGTGCGGATGCCGGCCACCACGTCCTCGCCCTGGGCGTTCACCAGGTACTCGCCGTAAAATTCATTCAGCCCCGTCGAAGGGTCGCGGGTGAAGCACACGCCGGTGGCGCAATCCTCGCCCATATTGCCGAACACCATGGCCTGCACGTTAACGGCCGTGCCCCAGTCTGCCGGAATATCGTGCAAACGGCGGTACACATTGGCGCGCGGGTTCATCCAGGAGCCAAACACGGCGCCGATGGCGCCCCAAAGCTGGTCCTGCGGGTCTTGCGGGAAGGGCTTGCCGATTTCTTCGGCCACCATCTTCTTGTAGCCCTCGACCACAGCCTGCCAATGGGCGGGGGTCAGGGCCGTATCCTCGGTCACGTCGGCTTCCAGCTTCACATGCTCGATGATTTCCTCGAAGCGGTGATGGTCCACGCCAAGCACGACCGAGCCGTACATCTGGATGAAGCGGCGGTAGCTATCCCAGGCGAAACGCTGATCGCCCGAACCGGCGGCCAGGCCCAGCACGGTGGTGTCGTTAAGGCCCAGGTTGAGCACCGTATCCATCATGCCGGGCATGGAAACGCGCGCTCCGGAGCGCACGGACACGAGCAGCGGCTTGTCTTTGTCGCCAAATTTGCGGCCCACGGCCTCTTCCACGCGGGCGAGCGCGGCATCCACCTGCGCCTTCAAATCGGCGGGGTAGTTCTGGTTATTATCGTAATAGGCGGTGCAGACTTCGGTGGTGATGGTGAAGCCGGGGGGCACGGGCAGGTCGATGCTGGCCATTTCCGCCAGATTGGCGCCCTTGCCGCCGAGCAGGTTGCGCAAGCTGGCATTGCCGTCATTCTTGCCCGCGCCGAAATCATAGACCCACTTGGTCATCACCACACTCCTTAACCTTCAATCCTAGTAAAATCAGCTACTTGGTTAACCACATCCACAAAGTGCGCGAGCAATCGCAAACGATTGAGGCGTAATTCAGGCTTGGGGTCGTTAACCGTAACTTTATCAAAGAAGACGTCGATGGTTGGGCGGAGCGCCGCAAAATTGATCATCAACGTTTCGTATCTTTCATTCTGCAGATCATCATCAAAACTGAATGTCCGAGACATCAGTTCGTTGTAGAGTCCCTTTTCCTCTTGTTCCTGGAGAAAATTCTGGTCGACGGTAAGTGGCGGATTTTCTTCATCCACAGCAAGCACGGTAACACTTCCATCGGACACAGATAAATGTCCAACAGAATCAACGGCATAGTCTTTTTCGGTGATCTTCAGAATATTTGCCGCGCGCTTATAGGCGGCCAGCAGATTCTTCCCATCCTCCGTGCCCAGCATTGCCCCCAGCGCATCCACGCGCTTCATCAGCCGGACCAGATCATCATCCGTCCCCGCCGCCAGCACGGCATCCAGAATATCGAACCTTTTACCCTCCCCGCGCAGCTTCACGCGCAGGCGCTCGATGATGAAGCCGAACAGCTCATCGTTGCCGCCCAGCAGGGGCAAAAGCGGTAAGCGCAGCCCTTTCTCCAGAATAACCCGTATTACCCCCAGCGCGCAGCGGCGCAGCGCATACGGGTCGCCCGAGCCGGTGGGCTTCTCGCCAATACGGAAAAACTCCCGCAGCGTGTCCAGCTTGTCCGCCAGCGCCACGGCAATGGCGATGGTGCCCGTGGGCACGTCGTCAGATGGCCCTTTGGGCTGGTAATGGGTGCGGATGGCCTGGCCGATAATGCCCGCGAAGGGGTGCGGAATGCGCGCGGCATAATACCCACCCATAATGCCTTGCAGCTCGGGGAATTCCCCCACCATGCCGGTAACAAGATCGGCCTTGCACAGCCGCCCGGCCCAATAGGCCAGATTGGCAACATCGCTGCCCTGCGGCAAATCCGCGCTTCCCGCCGAGGCCGCTATCTTCAGCGCCAAAAGCTGCGCCAATTCGCCGATCCGCTCCGCGCGCTGGCGCTGCGTGCCCAGCTTGGCGTGGAAGGTAATCTTCTCCAGCTTCGGCAGCAGCTCGTTCAGCGGCGTTTTTATATCCAGCGCCCAGAAATGCCGCGCATCGGCAAGCCGCGCCCGCAGCACGCGCTCATTACCCGCGATAATGGCCGCACCGCCATCATCGGCCTCCAAATTCGCCACGAAGGCGAAGCGCGCCGCCGGTTTGCCACCGGCATCGCGCAGGGCGAAATATTTCTGGTTTATTTTCATGGAAAGCTCGCGCACCTCCGGCGGCAGCTCCATGAAGGCATCGTCGATGCGCCCCAGCAGCGGCACGGGCCATTCCACCAGCCCGGTTACCTCATCCAGCAGGCCGTCATCCGGCATCACGGAAAGGTTTTCCGCCGCCGCCAGCCCGGCCAGCCCGGTGGCGATCTTCTCCCGCCGCTCATCCTGCCGGGCGATAACGCAATGCTCGCGCAGCTTCTCTTCCCACACGGCAACGGAAGACACGGCGAACGGGCCAGGGCCATGCACGCGGTGGCCCCATGTTTCATTGCCCGAGGTTACGGGGCCGAGGGTAAAGGGAATCACCGCGCCATCGAGCAGACAGACCACGCCGCGCAATGGCCGGACCCAGGTAAAATCGCCGGACGCGCCCCAACGCATGGATTTGGGCCAGGGCAGCTTGGCCAGGGCCTCTGACAGCGTGGCGGCGATGAACCCGGCGGCTTGCTGGGCCGGGGTGGATTTGTTGAGCACCCAGAAATCGCCCTCCTGGGTCAGCTCTTCCTTCGTGGCGCCGTGCTTGCGCAGAAAGCCCGCCAGGGCCTGCTCCGGCGCGCTTACGCGCGGCCCGCGCTCAGAAACCGCGCTGGCCGGAACCTGCGCCGCCACCGTGGCGGAGAGGGCAATGCGGCGCGGGCCATAATAAACAGCCATGTTCGCGGGCGAGAGCGGGCGCAGCACCTGGGCGCAAATACCCTCCAGGCTCGCGGCGGCCGCCGCCTGCATGCGGGCCGGGATTTCTTCGGAAAAAATTTCCAGGAAAAATTCGGCCATTGCTTATTCCCCCGCCGCCCAGGCTTCGGCGCAGGCCTTGGCCAAATTGCGCACCCGCCCGATATAGGCGGCGCGCTCCGCCACCGAGATCACGCCCCGCGCATCCAGCAGGTTGAACAAATGGCTGGCCTTGATGCACTGGTCATAGGCTGGCTGCGCCACGCCGGCGGCCACCAGGGCGGCGCATTCCTTCTCCGCATCCTCGAAATGGTGGGCGAGCATGTCGGTATTGGCCAGCTCAAAATTATGTTTGGAATAATCGCGCTCAGCACGCAGGAACACGTCGCCATAGGTCACGCCCTGGCCGTTGAAATCCAGCTCGTACACATTCTCCACGCCCTGCACATACATGGCCAGGCGCTCCAGCCCATAGGTAAGCTCTGCGCTGGGCGCCACACAGGCAATGCCGCCCACTTGCTGGAAATAGGTGAACTGCGTCACCTCCATGCCATCGCACCACACCTCCCAGCCCAGCCCCCAGGCGCCCAGAGTGGGGCTTTCCCAGTCATCCTCTACAAAACGTATGTCGTGGCGGCGGCGGTCTATGCCGATGGCGTCGTAGGAGGCGAGCAGCAGCTCCTGGATATTATCCGGGCTGGGCTTAAGCAGGGCCTGGTACTGGTAATAATGCTGCAGGCGGTTGGGGTTCTCGCCATAGCGCCCGTCTGAGGGGCGGCGCGAGGGCTGCACATAGGCGGCCCGCCACGGCTTCGGCCCCAGGGCGCGCAGCGTGGTGGCGGGGTGGAAGGTTCCGGCGCCCATCTCAACATCGTAAGGCTGCAAAATGACACAGCCCTGGCGTGCCCAGAAATCGTGCAGGGTCAGGATAATATCCTGAAAGCTTTTGGGGCGGGAGCCTGTAGTGTGGACTGTCATGGACCCTGATGGTGTAATGTGAAGCCTATCGCGCCGCAGCAATAAGGCGGCGCGGGGTGAAGGGCAACCGCGGAAGGGCGTGAAACATGGGCAAAAACACCGGCTGGCGGGCCGAGGACTGGGCGGGGCTGCTAATTGCCGCGATGATTGGCGGCGGGATGTTCCTGTTCTGGCGGCTGACGGTAACGCCCGTGGCCATGGTGGGCATTTGCGCCAGCGCCCATGCCCCGCTGGTTTGCACCCCACGGCATTGGATGCTGATGAGCGCATGGTTTGGCATATTTGGCTGGGCTGCCTTGCTGCTGGGGCTGGCCGCGTTTTGCCGTGCCAGCCGGTTGCTGGCCGCCGCTGCCGTGGGGGTGGGGATTGCCGCCGTGGTTAATTACAACGGCACGCAAGGCATTATCGGCGCTGCCCTGGGGCTGATTGCCTGGCTGAGCGCCATAACCGGCAGAACCGCCAAGGCCTGAGCCGCCCCGATGGCCAAGATCGTTCTCATCCACGGTGCCTGGCATGGCGCGGAATGCTGGCACAAGCTCATTCCCCTGCTGCGCGCGCGCGGACACGAGGTTATAGCGCCCGATTTGCCCGGCATGGGAGCGGATAAAACGCCGCTGGCCCGGCTTGCCATGAAGGATTGGGTGGACGCCGTGCTGGCCGCCATACGCGCCACTCCCGGCCCGGCCGTGCTGGTGGGACATAGCCGGGGCGGCATGGTTATTTCCGCCGTGGCCGAGGCCGCGCCCGAGCTGGTTTCCGCGCTTATCTACCTGGCCGCCTATGTGCCGGCGGATGGGCAGTCTCTGGCCGGCATAATAAAGGCCTATGGCGGGCAGCTTATGCCCATTGTGGTGGACCAGCCCAGCCGGAGCTGCCTGCCCGGCGA
>JAKBCX010000070.1 GCA_021807465.1 Pseudomonadota bacterium
CTGCGCGAGATGGTGGCCAAGGCGATGGACGCCGTGCAGGCCGGGCGGCAGGTTATCGTGTTCCCCGAGGGCACACGGGTTGCCTATGGCGTGCGCGGGCGGATCAGGAACGGCATTATCGCGCTGGCCCAGCAAGGCAACGCGCCCGTGGTGCCCGCCGCCACCAATTCTGGCCTGCGCTGGGGGCGCAAGGCGTATGGCAAACACCCTGGGCCGGTGCATCTCACCATTCTGCCGCCTTTGCCTGCCGGGCTGACGCGCGAGGAGATTGTGCAGCGGCTGGAGCAGATTTTTTACGAAGATTTGGCAGGGGCAGCGTGAGCCGGTGCAACCCGGCGCCGCAGCATCTCCCACCCCAGCCTTGCATGCAGCGCCGCCAGCCTGGCGTTGCCACGCCCGTAGCGGAAATGCGAAATCCCGCCTTCGGCTTTGGTAAAATACCGCACCCGCACGGCGTAATTGCGCACCGCCACGCCGCGCCAGCATAGACGTACCAGCGCCCCGGTGTCGAAATCATACCCCATCATTCCCGGCCCGGCTTCCATTACCGCCAGCAGAGGCGCCAGCGGATATACGCGGAACCCGAACAGCGCATCGCCAATATCTAGCCTTGTTTCCAGCCGCGCCAGCACGTTGGAAAGCCGCCGCCCCAGCACGCGTATGCGTGGCGCCGTGGCATCGAACACCGGCACGCCCAAGATCATCGCCTCGGGATAGTTCTGTGAATATCCAAAGAAGTTTGAAATCTCTTCCGCCGGGTGCTGCCCGTCCGCATCCATTACCAGTACATGGGTAAAGCCCGCGCGGGCGGCCTCGCGCAGCCCCTCCAGCACCGCGGCGCCCTTACCGCCATTGCGCGCGCGGCGGATGATGCGCAGGTCCGGCGCATCGGCCAGCGCGGCATCGCTGCCATCGTCGCTGCCATCCACTACCACCCAAACCGGCCAGCCCTGCGCCAGCGCTTCCGCCACCGTGCGCGCCAGACGCGGTCCGGTGTTATAACTCGGGATCAGAACAAGCTGCCCCGCCTTGCTCACACGCTTGCGGCCCGCTTTTGCGCCAGCTTGGTGATGTAATAAATCAGCCGGAACGCATAAAGCCGCAGCTTCACCTGCCAGCCTTCGAAAATCCCGCCCGCCAGCAGCGCCAGCACCGCTTCCTCCAGCCGCAAATCATTGCGTGGCGACATGAACAAATTGCGCATCGCTGGTTCGCGTATGCGGTAGATGAACCAGGTGAAGCTGCCCAGCGCGCGCCGCACCAGCCGGTCGTAACGCCGCAGCGCCCTTGCCGATTTCTCAGGTGTGGCCAGGCAGGTTTCCACCGCATCCGCCGCCCAGAACCCGCTTTGCATGGCCAGAAATACGCCGGTGGAAAATACCGGGTCGATAAAGGCGCAGGCGTCGCCTGCCATCAGGTAATTCCGGCCGCTTGTTATGCGCGATTCGTATGAATAATTCCCCGTCGCCGTCACCTCGCCCAGCAGCGTGGCGTGTTGCAGCCGGTCTGTAAGCTCCGGACTCATCGCAATCAGGCTCATGAAGAATGCGCGCAGATCCGTGCCGCGATTTTTGAACGCCTCAGCCGGGCATACCGCGCCGATGCTGGTGGTGCCATCGGCCAGCGGAATAAACCAGAACCAGCCCAGATCGAACCAGATGATGGTGATATTGCCTTCGGCCTGCCCCTCCAGCCGCCGCGCGCCGGAAAAATGCCCGAATATGGCCGCGCTGCCGTTGCGCGCATTGCGCTGCTTGGCGCCAAGCTGGCTGGCCAGAAACGTGTCGCGCCCGGTGGCATCCACCACAAATCCGGCGCGGTATTGCCGTGTGGCGCCATCGGCATCGTGCGCCGTCACCAGCGGGTGCTCGTCCTCCAAATCCACCGCCGTCACGCGGCACTGCTCAATCACCTCCGCCCCCTTGGCGGCGGCGTTGCGCAGCAAAATCTCGTCGAATACTGAGCGCCTTACCTGGAACGCGTAAGGAAAGCGCTTGTCCCAGGCGCGGGCGAATTCATAGCGTATGCTCTTGCCGTGGAAGGGTGAGACGAACTCGATGCCATGCTTGCGCTGCGCGCTGGCCTCCACAGCCGCGCGCACGCCCAGCCGGTCCATCAGCGGCAAATTCTGTGGCAGGAGTGATTCCCCGATATGGAAGCGCGGATGCTTGTCCTTTTCCAGCAGCACCACGCGCCGCCCGCGCTCTGCCAGCAGCGCGGCCACTGTGGCGCCCGCCGGGCCGCCGCCCATTACCAGCACGTCGCAATCCTCTAGCCCCTGCGTCATGCGCTTTCTCCCGCGCCCGTTGACCCGCCCGGCTGTTCAGCCGATGAAGGCGCGCCCCCAGATAAGCCATAGCTGAGCCAGCATGTCCAACAACGCCATTGCCCTTACCGCCCCGCAGCAGACGGAAACTCTGCTTCTCTCCGTCCTGCTCCAACTCGCGGTGATGATTGGCGCGGCGCGGCTGATGAACGCCGCCTTCCGCCGCCTGGGCCAGCCTGGTGTTATTGGCGAGATCGTGGCCGGGCTGCTGCTCGGCCCGTCTCTGTTCGGCCATGTCTGCCCGCATCTCTCGGCTGCCTTGTTCGGCACCAGCCCGCCGCCCGCCATCACCATATTGTCGCAAATCGGGCTTATTCTGCTCATGTTCCAAATCGGCATGAGTTTCGAGTTTTCCCACCTCCGCGAACCCCGCGCCCGCCGCGCGCTTCTGCCGCTGGCCGGCGTTTCGGTGCTGGTGCCGCTTCTCTGTGGCATCGCGCTCGGCCATCTCTCGGCGCCTGTTTATGCGGAGCATGTCGCGGTGCCGGTCTATGCACTGTTTTGCGGCGTGGCCATGGCCATTACCGCGGTGCCCATATTGGGGCGTATTCTCAACGGGTATGGGCTGGCGCGGCACGAGCTCGGCGTGCTCGCCATTTCCGCCGCCGCACTCAACGATGTCGCGGGCTGGGTGCTGCTGGCCGTGGTCGCCGCCATTGCCACGGCTAGCTTCGCGCCCGCGCATCTGGCGGTGCAGCTCGCGGGGCTGGCGCTGTTCGGGTTGTTCTGCTTTTTCATCCTGCGCCCGGCGGCGCGGTTTGTGCTGCGCACGTTTCCGGTGCGCCATGGCGAGATGCCGCCCAGCCTTATCTCCATCATGCTTATCGCCGTGTTCGTCCTTGGCATGTGTACCTACAAGCTCGGCGTGTTCAGCATTTTCGGCGGTTTCGTCGGCGGCCTGCTGGTGCATCACGATACAAGGTTCGCCACCGCCTGGCGCCGCCAGGTAGGCGATTTCGTGCTTGTTTTCTTCCTGCCCGTCTTCTTCACGTATTCCGGCCTGCACACCAATCTGCTGGGCCTCACCACGGGCGCGGACTGGCTCTGGCTCGGCATTTTTCTCGCCGTCTCCATTCTGGCGAAAATAATCCCCGTGGTGCTGGTCAGCCGCTTTGCCGGCTATGGCGGCCATGCCGCCCTGCTGCTGGGCGTGTTGATGAACACGCGCGCGCTGATGGAGCTGATCGTGCTCAATATCGGGCTGGAAACGGGGTTTTTGCCGCAGAAAATTTTCACCATGCTGGTCATCATGGCGGTTGTCACCACCATCATGGCCGGCCCGGCCCTGAAGGCCTTGCTGCCCAGGCTCGGCCTGCCGATTCCGGCAAATATCGAGGCCTGAGCGGCACAGAACCTAGCCCCCCTGGTAGAACGCCTCCACCTCCAAGGCCAAATCGCTCCGGCACACATCGCCGCGTAAATCCAGCCGCTGCGCCCCGGCGCCGAAAACCTGTGCCAGCACGGGCGTTAGCACGTCTGCGCCCCCTTCGCGCATATAGGTTTTTACCGCCCAGCCCTCACCGCGCCCCAGCGTGTGCTCCAGCCCGGCGGCGCTTATCAGCGTGCGCAAATTTTCCGCCGTTTCCGCCGCTTGCGCCGTTGCATTGTCCGCATGGCGCGTCTCGTGCCCCACAATGCTGGCGGTGCCCGAGATAAATAGCGCCCCGCCCAGCCGCCCGGCACGCGAAAAACCGGGGCTGCGCGGCCCGTATTGCGGTGGATAGGCGTAGGCGCTCATCTGGCGCGGATTCTCTACCGCCACCGCTGGGGCCTGCCCGCCCAGCACATAAATAACCGATTCTCCCACCCCGCCCACGCCGCTGGCGGCAGGCGGCACGGCCTGGCGCAAATGCCGGGTAAAGGCGCGGTGGCGGCCTATGTTAAAGCGCCGGTAGCGCTCCATCCCCGCCTCGTCGCCCAGAATATCGCCCAGATAATTCCAGAAACGCAGCGGCACCGGGCAGCCTGCTTCCGCCAGAAAATGGAAGAGCGCGTCATAGGCCTGCTCCACGGTTTCTTCCATCGCCCCTGGGGCAAGCCTGACTGCGCCAAAGGCCAGCCCGCCGCCATATGCTCCGGCCACGGGGCCTGCGGCGCAAGCCCGCACCGGGCCGGGCGCCTGCCAGATTTCGTACGCCGTACCGCCAGCCAGTGGTGCCAAAGGGGTTTGAATAAAGGGAATATCAGCCGCCAGATCGGCAGGCCGCCCGGCGCCATACCCCACAACCCCCAGAACATGCTCTGCTGCCTCGTAGCCAAGGCTGTAACGCAGGCGTGGCGGCAAAAACGAGGTCGGCAAGGCAGCTCCTGTACGTCACGGCGGCAGAAAGCTGCCCGGCCCTGTATCTCGTGGCTTTTGCCAGGCGAGGCAAGGGGCCGGGCAGGTTTTACTGAGCGTGCGCCAGCTTGTGCGGGGCCTCTGGCTGCTGGGCAATGCAAGGGGCATGGAACAGCTTGCCGCTCAGCGCCCCGTGCAGGGTGCGCAGGCTTACCATCAGCCACAACACACCCAGCACCGCCGTTTGCGCTACCGCCAGCCAAGTGAAGATGCCAAGCCCCGTTTGCGCGCCCAGGGCGAAGGTGGAAGCGGTGAACACGCCCAAGGGGAAGGTAAAGCCCCACCAGCCCATGTTGAAGGGCAGGCGGCGCGGCAGATAGGTGAGGGTCATGCCTACCGCCATAATCAGCCACCAGGCGCCATAGGCCCAGAGCATCAGCCCGCCAATCAGCCCCAGCCCATGCGCGGCCACACCGGCATCTGCCATGCCCAGCGGGGCCAGAATGGCGGGAGCATCATGCCCCAGCAGCAGCAGTGCCAGCGCCCCGGTGCCCAGCGGCCCCACGGCCAGCCAGCCAGACACCGCCATGTCTTGGTGCGGCAGTTTATGCAGCACGAGGCGCAGGAACAGAATAACCAGCACGGACAGCGCCAGAGGCACCGAGAACGCCCATAGCGCATAGCCCGCCAGCAGCAGGTTAAGTGCTGTGGGGCCGGCCAGATGCGGCGCGATCTGCGCCCCGCTGGCCGCGGCCACTTCCGCCGCCACAATGGGTAGCAGCCATACCGCCGTCATCTGCTCCAGCTTGTGGGCCTGGCGGATGACCATGGCGAAGGGCACGGCGAGGCCGATGGCGACGGACAGAGCGGCATCGGCATACCAAAGCAGCAGCGCGGTTTGCGGGTTATGGCCATACAGCACGGTGCCGTTGATAATGGTGGCCAGGCCCATGGGGATGGCGCCAAGGAACATGGGCATGACAGGGTGGGTGAAAATCCGAGCTGCCTCGCGCGGGTACAGCGCCCAGCGGGCGGTGTAGAGCAGCGTGAACAAGGCGAACAGCGCGATGTTGACGTGCCACAAAGCCGCGCCTGCCGTGGCCAGCCAAGCCGGCCCGGGCACTTGCCCAAGCAGCAGCGAGAATATGCCAGTGCCCATGGTAACGGTGAACCAGTTGGGGGTGAATTGACGAATGATATGCATGGTGGTGGGCCTTTGTTTGACCCGGCTTTATTAGGCGGGAAAGATTAACATTAAAAACTGATTATTCTTGTAAAACCAATAAATAAAATCTATTAAACGGCCATGACCTTGGAACAATTACGAATTTTTGTGGCTGTGGCGGAACGGGAGCATGTAACCCGCGCGGCGGAGGCGTTGCACCTTACCCAAGCGGCAGCCTCGGCGGCGGTGGCGGCGCTGGAGGCGCAGCACGGGGTGAAATTGTTCGACCGGGTGGGGCGCAATGTGGCGCTGACCAATGCGGGGCGGCAATTTTTGCCCGAGGCGCGGGAACTGCTGGTGCGCGCGGTGGCCACCGAGGCGGCGCTGGCGGATTTTGCCGGTTTGCAGCGCGGGCGGCTGAGTGTTTACGCCAGCCAGACAATTGCCAGCTATTTTCTGCCGCCCGTAATGGCGCGGGTTCGTAAGGAATATCCGGGGCTGCTGGTGGAGTTGGGTATTGGCAACACGGCGCAGGTGGCGGCGGCGCTGCGCGAGGGCGTGGCGGAGCTGGGCTTTGTGGAAGGACCGCTGACGGCGGCGGATTTGGTGGTGGAGGAAGTGGCCGGCGAGCGCATGGCGGTGGTGGTGCCGCCGGGGCACAGCTGGGCCAAGGGCGGGGCGCTGACGCCGGCGGATTTGCGGCGGGCGGAATGGGTGTTCCGCGAGGAAGGCTCGGGCACGCGGGAGGCGTTTTTGGCGGCTTTGGCGGGGCTGGGTGTTAGGGCGGAGGATTTGAATATTGTGCTGACCATGCCTTCTAACGAGGCGGTGCGCGAGGCGGTGGCGGCAGGTGGCGGGGTTGCTTGCCTCTCGCCGCTTGTGTGCTGGCGGGCGCTTGCGGCGGGGGCGTTGCGCAAGGCGAATTTGCTGCTGCCGCCACGGCAATTTAACGCGGTGCGGCAAACGGGGCGGTATGTGAGCCAGGCGGCGCAGATGTTTCTGGCCGCGGTGCGGCAGTACCGGCCGGAGGTTTAACCATGGCCAAGCGGGAGCCACGCCAGAATTTGGTGCAGGCCACGGCGGAGCGGTTGCGCCGGATGGTGCTGGCCAAGCCGCCAGGGGTGCAGATTGGCGCGCTGCGCGAGCTGGCCGCCGAACTGGGCGTGGGCGTGGTGACGGTGCAGCAGGTGGCGCGCGTTTTGGAGCATGAAGGGCTGCTGGTGGCGCGGCGCGGGCCGGGCGGCGGCTATTACGGCGCGCGGCCCGACGATGCCGCGCTGGAGCGCGCCTTTGCCGCGTGGCTGGCCGTGCATGGCTCGGGCAACCACGAGATTTTGGAGATGCGCACGCTGCTGGAGACCGAACTGATAGCAGGTGCCGCGCTTTGCACGGATGAAGCACTTCACAAGGAAGTACGCAAATTGGCGGCGGAGATTGAGCATTGCGATACGCCAGAGCAACGCATTGCGTTTGAAGAACGGTTGAATGATTTGATGTTCCGTATGACGAGGCGCCCGCTGGTGGAATTGCTCTCGCGCGTGACCCTGCG
>JAKBCX010000071.1 GCA_021807465.1 Pseudomonadota bacterium
TCCACCTTATGGCGCTGGTCGGTGGCACTGCCTGAGCTAAACGCATCTGCAACACAATGGCTCAAATGGTCGCGCAAGATCTCCTCCTCGACCTTGTGCAAAGCGGCGCGTACGGCACTGATCTGCGTCAGCATGTCGATGCAATAGCGATTATCATCAACCATGCGCAGTAAGCCGCCAACTTGGCCTTCAATCCGCTTCAGCCGCTGGATTACTTTCTGCCGTGCCGCGTCATGCATGAAACTGTACCCTTGATACCATACCCTTGGGGGGTATATAGGGTAAGATAGACTTCTCGGCAAGCAGCCCGAGGACAACGCCAGTGACTCATGGAGTACCCCATGGACGATCATCAGCATCACGCACACCATCATCACGCCATGCCGGTATCCGACGGGGTAAAAGATCCGGTTTGCGGCATGACCGTCGATCCAACCAAGTCCGAGCACCAAGCCGAGTATGAGGGGCGGACATTCCATTTCTGCTCCCAGGGCTGCCGGGAGAAATTCATCGCGGATCCGGACCGCTATCTGGCCGACGAGCCAGCGGCGCCGCCCTCGGCGCCTGGTACGATCTATACCTGCCCGATGCATCCCGAGGTTCGGCAGGATCATCCGGGCAACTGCCCGATCTGCGGCATGGCGCTTGAGCCAGCAGCACCCACGGCTGATGCTGGAGAGAACGAGGAGCTGTGCGATATGCGCCGGCGCTTCTGGGCATCACTCGTTCTTGCTGTGCCGGTGGTGGTGCTGGCGATGGGCGTCTACGTGCCGGGCCTTGGCGCAGTGCTCGCGCGGGCTGTGCCGCCAGGGCTCTCGAGCTGGCTCCAACTGATCTTCGCCACTCCCGCCGTCCTGTGGGCGGGGTCCTTCTTCTTCACGCGCGGCTGGCGCTCGGTGGTGAATCGCAGCCTCAATATGTTCTCGCTGATCGCGCTCGGCACTGGCGCGGCCTATCTCTACAGCGTGGTTGCCACTATCGCGCCCGGCATCTTCCCCGCCGGATTCCGCGGTGCTGATGGTTCGGTCGCGACCTATTTTGAGAGCGCGGCCGTGATCACCGTGCTGGTCATCTTCGGTCAGGTGCTCGAACTCAGGGCCCGCGACCGGACGGGAAGCGCGATCCGCGCGTTACTCAATCTCGCACCGAAAACCACGCGGCGCATCCGGGATGACGGCACTGACGAGGAGGTGACGCTCGATCAGGTTAAAGCTGGTGACCGGCTGCGCGTGCGGCCTGGCGATGCAGTGCCGGTCGATGGCGCCGTGCTCGAAGGCCACAGCACGGTTGATGAGGCCATGGTTACGGGGGAATCGATGCCGGTTGCCAAGAAGGTGGGGGACATGCTGATCGGCGGCACCGTGAACGGCACCGGCGCGCTGGTGATGCGTGCCGATGTGGTGGGCGCGGGCACCGTGCTTGCGCGCATTGTCGCGATGGTCGCCGACGCCCAACGCTCGCGCGCGCCGATCCAGCGCCTCGCCGACCTTGTCTCCGGCTGGTTTGTTCCCGTCGTTATCGGGGTTGCGGTACTCGCTTTTACGGCTTGGGCGGTCTGGGGACCGGCGCCGTCGCTCGCTTACGGGCTGATCGCCGCCGTCTCCGTTCTCCTCATCGCCTGCCCTTGCGCGCTCGGGCTCGCCACGCCGGTGTCGATCCAGGTCGGGGTTGGTAAGGGCGCCACCGCCGGCGTGCTGATCCGCTCGGCCGAGGCGCTGGAGCGGATGGAGAAGGTCGACACGCTGGTCGTCGACAAGACCGGCACGCTGACCGAGGGTAAGCCACGCCTTACTGCCATCATGCCTGCGCCCGGCTTTGCCGAGGAAGAGGTGTTACGCCTTGCAGCGAGCCTCGAACGCGCGAGCGAACATCCGCTGGCGGCGGCAATCCTGCACGCCGCCGGTGAGCGCAAGATCACGCTTGGCGATCCCACCTGCTTTGAATCGCTCACCGGCCAGGGCGTGCGCGGGCGAATCGAGAGCAGGAGCATCGCGCTCGGCAACGCTGCCTTGATGAAGGCGGAAGGTGCGGGACTGGGCGCGCTGGCGGACGAGGTTGACGAGTTGCGCGCAAGCGGTGCGACGGCGTTGTTTATCGCCGTCGATGGTAAGCTGGCCGGGGCCGTAGCGATTGCCGACCCGATCAAGTCGACCACGCGCACGGCGCTTGATGCGCTCAAGGCTGAGGGGGTGCGTATCGTCATGCTGACCGGCGACAACCGGCGCACGGCAGAGGCGATTGCGCACCAGCTTGGCATCACCGAAGTGGACGCCGATGTGCTGCCGGAGCGCAAACATGAAATCGTGCGCCGGTTGCGGGCGGAAGGCCGGATCGTCGCCATGGCCGGTGACGGCGTGAACGATGCACCAGCACTCGCTGAAGCCGATATTGGCATCGCCATGGGCACTGGCACCGAGGTTGCGATGCAAAGTGCTGGGGTGACGCTGGTAAAAGGTGATCTCGCCGGCATTGCGCGCGCGCGAACGCTGAGCCATGCCGTGATGCGCAATATCCGCCAGAACCTGTTTCTTGCCTTCATCTACAACGGCATCGGCGTGCCGGTCGCGGCTGGCGTGCTCTACCCGGTGTTCGGCGTGCTGCTGAGTCCGATGATCGCGGCGTTGGCGATGTCGCTGAGCTCTGTCTCGGTCATCAGCAATGCGTTGCGGCTGCGGCGGCTGAGGCTGGAGGAGGTCGCAGCCAGAGTGTGATAAACGGGGGGTACGGCAAGCTCACCACGCGCTGAGAATAGCAGAAAAATCGAAGGAGGGATTCCCAGATGAGTTATCACATTTCGAAGACACTGACATTGCCATTCGACGAGGCAGTTGCTGCAACAGTGGCGGCATTACAGACCCATGGGTTCGGCGTGCTCACAGATATCGATGTGCAAGCGACGCTTAAGAAGAAGCTCGACGTCGCGTTTCGCCCGTACCGCATCCTCGGCGCCTGCAATCCGAAAATGGCCTATCAGGCGCTCGGGATCGAGGACAAGATCGGCACCATGCTCCCGTGCAACGTGATTGTGCAGCAACACGAGGACGGAAATGTTGAGGTCTCGGCGGTCGATCCGGTTGCCTCCATGCAGGGCATAGAAAATCAAGAACTTGCCCGCTTGGCTGGAACCGTACGCGAGATGCTGCGCCAAACGATTTCGGAAATCTGACTACAGACTCGCTGTGGTAATCGTGGTGTAAGCCACACAGCATGGACGGTATATCCGTCGCTTCCAGCGTATTGTATCCAAGCTTCGGCTTGGTGCTCGACCGGATTCTCGGCGCGATGGCGATGCCGGTCGGCTCAGTTTCAGTGACGGCAAAAGCAACTCATTGCACGATGAATTTACCGTACATGCCTTCCTCAGCATGTTGCGGAGCCGGGCACACGTACCAGTATTCGCCCGGTGCGCTGGCCACGAAACTCTCACCCAGGGCCGCATACTGCGCTGTTTTCAAATCATCGCCGCTGCGCCAGGGTAGTTCCGGCATGGGCGGTACTTGCGGCTGGCCCAGATACATCATGGCCATATATGGATAAGGCGGCGGCACGCGGGTGATCACCACTGTATGCTCCATGTTATTGCCGTAATCCATGTTGAGCTGGTTGAGTTGCACGGTGGCGCCGCGCGGTACAATGATGGTGGGGTTGGTGAGGCCATGAAGTTCAAAGGTCTGATCTTTA
The DNA here is from genome assembly GCA_021807465.1 of Pseudomonadota bacterium. Lineage (GTDB taxonomy): Bacteria > Pseudomonadota > Alphaproteobacteria > Acetobacterales > Acetobacteraceae > Acidocella. The sequence goes on from JAKBCX010000071.1 coordinate 3,682, forward strand.
TAGCCGGGCTGTACGGCGACAAGATTAATGACCACGTTATCGCCGGTGAAGGTCACGCTATTGGCCTTGGTATCCGCCGTACCGTGCGTGTTGCCGTATTGAATGTAACTCTGCGCGTCATCAAAGCTGAGCACCTTGCCGCCCCAGCCGGCTGACACGGGGTAGTTTCCCATCATACCACCCCCCATCATACCCGGCCCCATTCCGTAACCAAATCCACCTTGCCCCCAACTGCCGCCCATCATACTTGATCCCCAGCCTTGGCCGCTCCCCATACCTGCATAAGGCTGAGCGGTAGCGGCGGAGACGGAAACCGCGGCAGCAATGACGAAGGCGGATAGCCGAAGGGCAGAAGGCAGAGGTTTTTTCATGATTATCGTCTGAACCTCATCCGGGCATTTGGTCATTGATCATGGTCAATTCTGATCAAACGGACACCAATTTTGTCATAAAAAAAGTTGACGCAAGAACAGATAAAATGGCGGAAAAGTATAAGCCACACGCTACTGGGTTCGCAAAAATCTGGACGGTGAACGGAGGGTCTTTCGCAGGTGGCACTGAGCCCGGGTGCGGCACATAATATGTACCACAGTTGTAGATAACCCTGTCGGCCCTTGGCTCCGTTCCAGCACTAAGAGTCAGAGTTTTGCTGGGATTTTCATGACGGGTTTTGGTTCGGGAGAGTGTCTTCCGGGGCCTGTCATGGAGAATTGCCATGAACATCAATACGTCTGCCGTGGTGGCGGCTGGGGCGCTGCGCCGCTATGTGTTTGAGATCGAGACGGTGAGCGCGCCGAGCACGGCGGATGGCGCCAAGGGCGTGTTCTATGCGGTACAGTTTACTTATCCGGCGGACGCGGCCAAAGCCGCGGCGGCGCGCGCGGCTCTTGAAGCCAGAAAGGTGGAGCAGCTCAACCAGCAGGCCTTACGGCGGGCGACGCAAATGGCGGCGAACGCGGCGCTGCAAGATGAGTAGACCAATCCCAATGCCGGGCCGCGCAATTACCGCTATGTTGCCCAAGGTGACCGCTTCCTCGCCCCGGTGGCGGTTTGGGATAACGGCTATTCCACCCTGCTGCAATTTGCAGGGAATCAGCGCATTCCTTCGATCTTCGTGATCGACCCGGATGGCAAGGAGGCTACCGCCAGTTACGCGGTCAATGGCGATATCGTACAGCTTGACCAGACCGCGCGGGAGTGGCGGCTGCGCGATGGCGGCACGGTGCTGAATATCTACAATCTCGGCTACCAGTCGGTGGGTGGTAATCCGGAAACCGGGACGACCAGCCCGGACGTGTCGCGGGTCGTTGTGCCGCCAAGCGCGCCGCCGAAAGAGGCATCGCCATGAGCGGGCAGGTTCCGGGCGGCCAGCAGACTCCCGGCTCGGCACCGGCCGCTCAAACGTCAGCGGCGCAAACAACGTCGCAGGCAGGGGCATCACCCGTCGAGGATGGGCGTTCGCCGGTGGCGGGTACTGCGCGCCGGGAGTTGAGCATTGGCACCAAGCTCGGCTTTTTGGCGCTGATCGGGGTGCTGGGGCTGGGGTTTATCTGGTTCAACGCGCTGTTCAGCCATAAGCGGGGGGTGGGACGCGGCGCCGCCCAAACACTGTACACGAATGGGGGGGAGGTATTTGCTGGCCCGCCCGCGCAAGCCGCCAAGCCAGAGTTACAGAGCTTGCCTGCGCCAGCGGAAGATGAGCGCGAGACTGTGTTGATGCTGCGCAATGGTCAGACCGAAGTGGCGATACACCGCAAAGATGAAAACGGCACTCTCAAAATTGTGCCGGGCGGGTACGAGGAGGCGGTGGAATACATTGCCCAGCTTTGGCGGCAACGGCGTGAGGCAAACCGGGACCGGGTGGACTTCAGCATTTCGGTGAGCGCGCCGAGCAACGCGGAGGCGCATGATATCAGCCGCGCCATCCGCCAGCAGCGCCGGGATAGGGGAGAGATCGGGATCGATGTGGAGACACTCAGGGCCACCGACGGTGCAGGGGAGCGGGACTATGAATTGGCGCTCGCCGTGGGTGACCGGGTTCGGTTGTTCCGGCGGACCAATGCCAAGTTCACGGAGACCGGCACGGTTGGGAATATCGGGCGCAACGGCACGGTGCTGGAGATCGCCGCCATTAATGAGGCTGGGCTGACCTTGAAGACCATCACGGGAAGGGAAGGGCTGGTGACGTGGGAGAGCTTACGGGGCGAGCCAAATGGCAGAGTTCAGTTGGCCTGCGGCGATGCGTTGACCACCAACATCGCGCAAGGGAGTACGGTTACCGAACATATTCATGCGATGCCGGCTGGCACGAAGCTGGTCTCGGCGTTTGGGGCCTATACGTCAGGCAGCCGGCATCGGGAGCAGAGTTTTATCGTGACCTCGGAGGGGGTAGAGCGCGCCGAGATCATCGCCCGGCGGCCGCTTGGAGACCGGCGCGAGATTGGGCGCGCTGATGTGCTGAACAACATCGTACGCAATTTTGCGCAAGCGCCCGAGAAGCAAGCGGCGCTGGCGCTGATGGAGTGTGCGGCCGGGTTGCGGCGCGGGGCGGTTCAGGCGGTGCAGAGAGTGCACCAGGCGGCGGAAGCGCGGGGGAATGGCCTGGAGCGGCCATCAGTGCTGCGGGAACGGATGTTGAGCCGCCGGATAGCGCAGGCATTTGAAAAGCAGTTGCCTGGTTTGGCGGCACAACTCCGGCGTCATGGTGAGGCGCTGGGGCGGGTGGCCCGTATCGGCGCGGATTTGACGGAAATGCTCGCTAATCTCGCCCGCCGTCAGGCAGCAAGCCGCCAGAGCGATATGGAATTTTGGCGTGAACTTGGCCAGCGGGCTGAGCGAGTGCCCGGGTGGGAGAAGCAACCCCGGCAATCGCGGCGGCGCGGGCGGTGACGGCAGTGCTAGTCCGTATTGCATAATGCGCTACAATCAACTATATCCCGGTCATGACAAGACCCACCGCCATGACCGCTTCGCCCAAGCGTAAAGACCATCCGCTCTCGATGCGGCTACCGGAAGGCGATATCGCGATTATCGACCGGGCCGCCGATTTGCGCGGGCGCTCGCGAACCGATTTTGTGCGAGAAGCTGCGGTGCGGGCGGCCGAGGAGGTGCTGATGGAAAGCACGCTGGTGCGTATGAGCCCGGAAGGGTTTGAGGCGTTCGTTCAAGCCGTCTCCGCCCCTGCGGCGCCTGTGCCGGAAATGGTGGCATCGCTTCGCCGCAAGGCGCCGTGGGAAAAAGATACCACGAAGCGTTGATGGCCGAGGTGTTGCTCTCCGCACCAGAGCTTCTGCATGCTGGGCATGATATATCCCACTTCTCCTGCGGCAAGTCTTCGCTCGACCATTGGCTGAAGACCCGGGCGCTGGCCAATCAGCAGAAGGGATTCTCCGTGGTCATGGTGGTCCATGTGGCGGGCCGAGTGGTGGGCTATTACGGCCTGGCCCCCACCGCCGTTGTTCCAGCCACCCTGCCACGCGCCATCCGCACCGGCCAGCCGCCGAGCCCGATGCCGTGTATTCTGCTCGGCCAGCTTGCCACCGACACGGCCTGGGCGGGGCAGGGGATTGGCGTTGGGTTGCTCAATCACGCGTTGGCCCGCAGCGTGAATGGGGCCGCGCTGATCGGCGGGC
>JAKBCX010000072.1 GCA_021807465.1 Pseudomonadota bacterium
CCCAACGAAGTCCGGTTCGTGCGTCACAATGCAAAAACCAAGGACTTCACCGCCGTCCCATTTGCCGACATTGCCGCGCTCTTCGCCAACCTCACCGCCGCACAGCCCTGCCACGCCTCGGCGAGGCTGCCGGGTGAGCCACTCTCCCTGCCCCCGGCTGGCTTCGCGCGCCGCCTCGGGCGCCGCTTCATGGCCCAGCTCCCGCCCGAAATCGCCAGCCCGCTGCGCCGCTTCCGCGCCCACCAGATGGACGCGCTGCGCGCCCTGCGCGATGCCGCCCGCACCGCCCTGCGCGGCCATGGCAGCAACGCCGCCACGCCCCAGCCCGCCACGCCCGATGCGGAGCCAGCCTTCAAAAACTGCGCCACCCCCGGAGACTGGCTGCTCTGCCTCGGCTCACCCTGGTTCATGCACGACTACGCCGAGCGCATTAGCGCGGCCTGCGCCCAATACGGCCTGCGCTTCGGCGTTCTGCTGTACGACATCATCCCCCTGCGCCGCCCGGAATGGTGTGACCGCAACCTGGTCAAATCATTCCGCATTTGGTTCGACGCGATCCTGCCCATGGCCGAAACGCTACTTGCCATCTCGCGCACCACGGCGGAGGACATAGAGCGCTACGTTGCCGAAACGGGCGTCTCATTACGTACCCGCGTGCAGCCCATCCCGCTCGGCATTGGCTTCGGCCAGCCCCCAGCTCCTTTGCGCTCTTCCCGCCTGCCCGCGCCAGGCAGCTACGCTCTCATCGTCTCCACCATCGAGGCCCGCAAGAACCACGTTCTGCTCTTCCGCCTCTGGCGCGAGCTGCTCATCACCATGCCGCGTGAAAAAGTGCCCACGCTGGTCTTCGCCGGGCGCGTCGGCTGGCTGGTGGCCGACCTCATGCAGCAGTTGGAAAACGCCAACTGGCTCGACGGCAAAATCCTCCTCATCGAAGAACCGGGCGATGGCGAGCTTGCCGCGCTCTACGAGGATTGCCTCTTCACCCTCTATCCCTCGCTGTATGAGGGCTGGGGCCTGCCCGTGTCCGAGAGCCTCGCGCATGGCGCCCCTTGCCTCGCCGCCAACTGCACCTCGCTGCCCGAAGCCGGCGGCCAGTATGCGCGGTATTTCGATCCCGATAATCTGCACGACGCCGTGCGCGCCGTGCGCCAGCTTCTGGAAAACCCGGACGATCTCGCAAACTGGCGCGCGCAAATCCAATCCTTCCGCGTCAATCCGCCCAGTTGGCAGGATAGCGCCGCCGCAACATTGCGCCTGCTGCATCAGCCTGCGCCATTGCCACAGCAAGCCGCAACGGCAACGTGCTAGGCATCGCCCACCGCGCCTGGCGCCTGCTGCCCGAGGCTGTCCGCCGCGCCTCCATGGCGCGCGCCGCCTCGCTCATCGCCCCCCGCCCCGGCAAGCCGCCTGCGCGCAGCAACGGCGCTATCATCGCGGGCGATATTGACGGCCAGAACGGCATTGCCGCCACCGGCCGCATGTTTGCGGCCGCCCTGGCACAACGCGGGCTGCTGCGTGGCACCATGCCACTCGGCCTGCCCAGCGTGGCCCCCGCCTATAGCGGCACACCGGCGCCGGGCGCCGCCATTATCTCTGTGGTCAATGCGCCCTATCTCCCGGTGGGCCTCGCCCGGCTTCATCCCCGCACCATGCTACGCGGCCGGCGCATCATCGGCGTCTGGGTGTGGGAACTCCCGCAAATCCCCAAGGACTGGGCCATCGGCGCCCGTTTTGTTCACGAAATATGGGCGCCCTCGCGCTTCACCGCCGAAGCCTTCGAACGTATTGCCCCAGGCCGTGTGCGTTTCGTCCCCTATCCTCTGCTCACCGCCCTGCCCTTCACCCCTGAAGGCACCCGCGCCAGCTTCAACTTGCCGGAAGATGCCTTCATCGCTCTTACTATCTTCAACCTTTCCTCCAGCTGCGCGCGCAAAAACCCGCTCGGCGCCATTGCCGCCTTCAAAGCCGCCTTCGGCGCCAGCCGCGATGCGCTGCTCATCGTCAAGCTCACCGGGCATGAGCGCTACCAGGACGACTACAAAACAATCCTCAACGCCATAGGCGGCGCGCCGAATATCCGTATAATCACCGAAACATTCACGGAACCTGCCTTGCATGGCCTCATGGCTTCCAGCAACGTGGTTCTCTCGCTGCACCGTGCCGAGGGCTTCGGTCTCATCCCCGCCACCGCCGCCCTGCTCGGCATCCCTGTCATCGCCACCGCCTATTCCGGCAATCTTGATTTCATGTCGCCGGAAAGTTCCGGCCTCGTGCAATACCGGCTCGTGCCGGTCAGTGGTCCTGACAAAATCTACAAAATTCCCGGCGCCATGTGGGCTGAGCCGGATATTGAAGACGCCGCCACATGGCTCCGCCGCCTGTTCGATGCCCCAGCCCTGCGCGCCAGCCTGGGCGCCGCCGGGCAGCGCCATGCCTTGCAACAGCTCAGCCCCGCCCGGCTGGAGGCCGCGCTTGCCGCCAACGGCATAGAATAATGCCCCCGCTTGCGCGGCGCCAAACTTCTTTCTAATTCAAACTACACTATGCGTTCGAGGTGATTCCCCATGCCCACCTGCCTCATCACAGGCATCACAGGCCAAGACGGCGCCTATCTGGCCCAGCACATGCTGCAAAAAGGCTACCGTGTCACCGGCCTTATCCGCCGCTCCGCCTCGTCCGATGTTATTGGCGAGCGCCTGCGCTGGCTCGGAATCATTAACGACGTGGAATTGGTCGATGGCGACCTGATCGACATTTCCAGCCTCATCCGCGTGCTACAAAATATCCAGCCCGGCGAAATCTACAATCTCGCCGCGCAAAGCTTCGTCGCCACCTCTTGGCACCAGCCGCTCCTCACCAGCGAGGTCACGGGCCTGGGCGCCACCAAGATGCTGGAAGCCATCCGCATCACCGGTGGCGGCGCGCGCTTCTACCAGGCCTCCTCATCCGAGATGTACGGGCTCATTCAGGAGCCGAAGCAGAGCGAGAAAACCCCCTTCTACCCGCGCTCGCCCTATGCCGTGGCCAAGCTCTACGCGCATTGGATGACCGTGAACTACCGCGAGAGCTTCGGCCTGCACGCTTCCTCCGGCATCCTCTTCAACCACGAAAGCCCGCTGCGAGGCATCGAATTCGTCACGCGCAAAATCACCGACGGCGTGGCCCGCATCAAGCTCGGCCTGGCCAAGGAGCTGCCCTTGGGCAATCTGGACGCCCAGCGCGACTGGGGCCATGCCCGCGATTATGTGCGCGCCATGGCGCTGATGCTGCAACAGGACAAGCCGGAGGATTACGTTATCGCCACCGGCAAAACCACGAGCATCCGCGAATTCTGCCGCATCGCCTTCTCCTATGCCGGGCTGAATTACCAGGACCATGTCGTCACCCGTGCCGATTTGATGCGCCCGGCCGAGGTGGACGTGCTGCTGGGCGATGCCAGCAAGGCCCGGGCCAAGCTGGGCTGGGTACCGGAAACCTCACTCGAACAAATGGTGGCGGAAATGGTCGATGCCGACTTAGCCCGCCACCGCGCCCGCGCCGCATAAGCCACCACACGTAGCCCCCGCCTTGAGGGCTAGAAGGAGCCTGCCGCCATGCCCAACACCGCCCCCATCCAAGGCCCGGTCCTCATTACAGGCGCCAGCGGATTCGTGGGGCGGCACGTCATCGCGGCTCTTGGCGCGGCCAGCCCGGCCACCCAGGTCATCTCCTCTAGCACCGACATCACGGACCGCACCGCCCTGCGCGCCCTCATTGAGCGCACAAAACCCGCCGCCTGCCTGCACCTTGCCGCCATCGCCGCCATCGGCGTGGCGCGCAACGCGCCAGACCGCGCCTGGGCCGTGAACTTGCACGGCACGCTCAACCTGGCCGGCGCCATTACTGAGCACGCTCCCTCCTGCCGCCTCATCTTCGTCTCATCGGCCGATATTTACGGCGGCAGCTTCCGCGCGGGCGAAGCCCTTACCGAGCACGCCGTGCTTCACCCGCTCAACACCTACGCCGCCACCAAGGCCGCGGCGGACCTCGCCTTGGGCGCCATGGCGGCGGAAAACTTGTCCGTTCTGCGCCTGCGCGCCTTCAACCACACAGGCCCCGGCCAAAGCGAGCATTTCGCCATCCCCGCCTTCGCCCGGCAAATCGCCATGGCCGAAGCGGGCCTCGCCCCGCCCGCCATACGCGTCGGCGCCCTAACGCCCGAGCGCGACTTCCTCGATGTCCGCGACATCGCCCGCGCCTACGCGGCCGCCCTGGCCACGCCTCTGCCCAGCGGCACCATCCTCAACATCGCCTCCAGCACACCGCGCAAAATCGGCGATGCGCTAGACGCGCTGCTGTCTCTCGCCAAAATCAAAATTCAGGTAGAGCAAGACCCATCCCGCCTGCGCCCGGTGGACATTCCCCGCGCCATAGGTGACGCCACCCAGGCCCGCAAACTGCTGAACTGGCACCCGGTTATTCCCTGGCACCAAACGCTTGAAGACACGCTGAACGATTGGCGGGAGCGCGTCAGGCAGTAACGCCGCGCGGCAACGCGCGCAGACCGCAAAAAAGGGGCTTGCGCCCCCTTTCCCGTCACTTCTCCACAAAGGCCTTCTCAACCACAAAATGCCCGGCATGTATGTGGTTACCTTCCACAAAGCCGCGCCCTTCCAGCATGGTCTGCAAATCCACCAGCATCTCGGGCGAGCCGCACAGCATCACGCGGTCCGTCTCCGTATTCAGCCTGGGCAGGCCCAAATCGTCTTCCAGCTTGCCCGTCTCAAACAGCGTGGTTAGCCGCCCCATATTGCGGAAAGGCTCGCGCGTGACGGTGGGATAATAAAGCAGTTTTCCAGCGGCAAGCTCGCCCAGAAACTCATCCTCTAGCACCTGGCTCACCGTCAGCTCGCCATAGCCCAGCTCGGCAATCTCGCGGCAGCCATGGGCCAACACCACATGGTCGTACAGCTCGTATGTCTCCGGGTCTTTAATAATCGAGGCAAAAGGCGCCAGCCCAGTGCCGGTGCCCAGCAAATACAGCGTCTTGCCCGGCTGCAGATTATGCTGAATCAGCGTACCCGTGGCCTTGGCGCCCACCAGCAGCTCATCGCCCGGCTTCAAATTCTGCAAATGCTTGGTCAGCGGCCCATCCGGCACCTTAATGGAGAAGAATTCCAGATGCTCCTCGTGGTGCGCGCTGGCCATGGAATAGGCGCGCAGCAAGGGCTTGCCGTCAATCTTGATGCCGATCATGGTGAACTGGCCGCTGATGAAGCGGAAGCCTGGGTTACGGGTGGCCGTGAAGCTGAACAGCCGGTCCGTCCAGTGCCGGACGGATTGCACCGTCTCGGTGTAAATCGTCGCCAAAGTTTCTTGCTCCACTAAGGTCAAAATCTGCGCCGTGCTTATACGCTGCGCCGCGAAATGTTAACCTTGTTTTGTGCAATGCTGGTCAACCCATTGAGAAAAACCACTCTTGCCCCGCATTGGCTGGCCGCGCTGAGCCAGCGCGGCCAGTCTGCACGCCAAACCCGCAAGCCCACAGGCCCGGGGACGAAAATTTGGTGGAATCCTGGTTCCGCGATAAAGATTTACCAGTAATTCGGCTGGAGACGGAATGATCACCGCAAATTTGCGCGCCACACCGCAAGCCATGCAGGAGGCCGCCATACGCCAGGCGCCGGAATTCGCCGTTTTCCGCGCGCTGGACGCCACCCTGCCTGCATCTGGCCATACCAGCCCTGCCCTGCTTGCATTTCATCTCCGCCATACCCTGGAAGCCCGCCACCTAGCCGCCCATGGCGTGCCCGCCGGCCTTGCCCGCGCGGCATCGGCCCGGGCCGCGGCGCAATTCATGCTGGCCGAGGCCGCCACGCTAAGCGCGGAAGACCGCGCCGCCCTGCCCCATTGGGTAAAGGCCATGGCCGCTGACGCCTCGCCCGGCGCACAGAAAATCGCGCAATTTTTTGCTATACCGCCGCAGGAAGCCGCGCGCCTGCACAAGGCTTGGCCGCATCTGGGCACCGCCGAATCCCTGCTGGAAACAGGCGGCGACATCCGCCTGGCGCGCGACCCCAAAACCGCGCTCAACGGCTATGGCTGCAGCCACAGGCCGCGCCCCTGGGCCGTAACCTTCGCCTCCTCCACCGCCTCTTCCAGCTCCGAACGTGGCTATACCGCCGCCGATCAGGCCCGCCTGGCCGCCACCGCCGCCCTGCTGCGCGGCACGCCTCCCGGCAAGGCCATTGGCGCTTGCGAGGAAGCGGTACGGCGCGGCATCGCCAAGGCGCTCGGCATGCGCCCGGCGGAGCGCGTCATCCTCGCCGCCTCAGGCACCGACACCGAGCTACTGGCCCTCGCCCTCTCGCACATGGCAGGGCGCGATCAGCCCATCCTCAACATTCTCATCGCGCCAGAGGAAACCGGGCGCGGCGTGCCGCTTGCCGCGCGCGGCAAGCATTTCGCGGTGGATACCGCGCTCGGCCACGATGTCACCTTCGAGGCCCCGGTTACCGGCTTCCGCGCGGATACCGAAATCGCCAGCATCGCCCTGCGCGAGTCCTCCAGTGCCGTGCGCCCGGCAGTGCTGGTGGAAGCTGAGCTGGAATCCGCGCTGGCCGCCGGGCTTCAGGCCGGGCGCTTCGTCATTTTGCACGGGCTGGATCTCTCCAAAACCGGACTGCTCGCCCCCTCGCCCGCCTTTCTAGCCCGCATGCGCGGCATTTACGGCGATGGGTTCGACATTGTGGTGGATGCCTGCCAAGCCCGGCTCTCCCCCGCCGCCATCCGCGCCTATCTCGATCTCGGCGCGCTGGTGCTCATCACCGGCTCCAAATTCTTCACCGGCCCGCCTTTTGCCGGCGCCGCCCTGTTGCCCGCCGCCATGGCGGCACGGCTACAGCATGGCACGCTGCCGCAAGGCCTCGCCGCCTATTTCAACCGCGGCGAATTCCCCGCCGATGCCGCCTGCGCCGCCATTCTGCCCGAGGGCGGCAATTACGGCCTGGCCCTGCGCTGGCACGCGGCTCTGGCGGAAATAAAAGCCTTGCTCCGTACCGCCCCCGCCCGCCGCGCGGCCATTCTGCAAGGCTTCGGCACGGTGGTGCGCGCGGCGCTTGCCAAACACCCAGCCCTTACATTGCTGGAAGCCCCGCCCATTGCCCGCACCGCCATGGATGAAG
>JAKBCX010000073.1 GCA_021807465.1 Pseudomonadota bacterium
TACGGGCACCGCGCGCTCTCGCCGCATTGGTTGTTCAACGATGCGTTCTACGGCGACTTATACGAGGATATGACGCTGGAAATGCTCGATGCACACCGGTTTTACGGGCGCTACGACCATTATTTGCGGGCCGGGCAGTTTGAAGGGCGGCAGGGGCATTATTTGTTTGATGGCGCCTATTATAAGGAGCGGGCGCTGGAGGCTGCCACCGAGGCGGTGGGGGCGTATTCGCATTATCTGATGCGGCTGGGCGTGGTGGAGGAATTGGCGCCTTCGGTTTATTTTGACCCCGTATGGTATTTGGAGAGGCATCCTGGCGCCAAGGCGGAGGTGCTGCGCGGGCGATTTTGCGGAGCGCTGCATCATTACCTAACCAATGAGCAGCCATGGGATTTTGATCCGGTTCCGCAATTCTCTGAGAGTTTCTACCGGCGGCGGCATGCGGATGTGGCGGCGGCGATTGAGGCGGGGTTGAACCGCAATGGTTACGAGCAGTTTGTGCAGCATGGCTGTTTTGAGCTGCGCCAGCCGGGGCCGGATGTGGATTTGGCTTATTACCGGGACATGAATGAGGTAGTGCGGCATGATTTGAATACGGGGGCAGTGCGCGATGCGTTCGCGCATTTGCGCTTGGTGGGGCTGCGCGAGAAGCTGCCCTGCTGTCCGCCCCAGGCCAAGGCGGATTTGAACGAGGATGCCACGCGCGAGGCGTTTGTGGCACGGGCCAGGATGGATTTGGCGTTGTTTGCGCGTGTGAGGCTGGATTTTTCCTATGCCATGCCGCCGCGTTTGAGTGTGCTGCTGGTGGTGTTCAACAAGTTTGAACTGACGATGCGGGCGCTGGCCTCGCTACGGCAGAATTATGCTGGGGCGATGGAGCTGGTGGTGGTGGATAATGGTTCGTCTGACGAGACACGGTTTTTGGGCAGGTTTGTAAAGGGGGCGAAGATTATACGCGCTGGGCGTAATCTGGGCTTTTTGCAAGGGGCGAATTTGGGGCTGCGCCACGTGAGCGCGCCGGTTTTGTTATATTTGAACAATGACGTGGAGCTGGGCTTTGGTGCGGTGGAAATGGCGCTGAGGCGGCTTGATTCGGCGGATGATATTGGCGCGGTGGGCGGCAAGATTATCCGTACTAATGGGAAGTTACAGGAAGCTGGCTCGATTCTTTGGAATGAGGGATCGGCTGTTGGTTATATGCGCGATGCTTCGCCCCTGTTGCCGGAAGCGAATTTTGTACGCGACGTGGATTTTTGTTCCGCCGTGTTTTTGCTGTGCCGGACGGATTTGGTGAAGCGGCTAGATGGGTTTGATGAAGGGTTTGCGCCGGCCTATTATGAGGATGTGGATTTATGCGTGCGGATGATCCAGGCCGGGTACAGGGTAGTGTACGATCCGGCGGTGACGGTGACGCATCTGGAATTTGGCAGTGCCAGTACCACCGAGGCCTCGATGGCGCTGATGCGGCGCGGGCGGCGGATTTTCTTCAAGAAACATGAGGTGTTTCTACAAGGGCAGGCGGCGCCGGAAGGGGCGTGTATGTGCCTGGTGCGGCAGCGGGGTGGCAAGCCGCGCGTGTTGTTTATTGAGGATACGGTACCGTTGCGGCGTCTGGGTTCGGGGTTTGTGCGTTCCAACGATGTTGTGCGTGCCATGGTGGCGGCGGGGTACGAGGTGCATGTGTTTCCCATGAACGGGGCGCCCTATGACCCGATGAGCCTGTATGGAGACTTGCCCGATTGCGTGGAGGTGCTGGCGGACCGTGATGCCGCGGGGTTGGTGGCGTTTTTGCATGAGCGGCACGGGGTTTACGACGTGGTGTGGGTGGCGCGGACTCATAATCTGGCGCGGGTACTGCCTGTGTTTGAGGCGGCGAAGCTGGATATGAAGCGCGTGCGGCTGGTGCTGGATACCGAAGCGGTGACGGCGCCGCGTGAGGCGATGCAGGCGCGGCTGCGCGGCGAGGCATTTAACGAGAAGGCGGCGCTGGCGGCGGAATGCGCGGTGGCGCGGAAGGCGCAGCGCGTGCTGGCAGTGAATGAGGCCGAGGCGGTGTTGCTGCGCAAGGGGCGGGTGAAGAATGTTGCGGTGCTGGGGACGATGCGTGAGGCAGCCCCCAGCCCGGCAGTGTTTGGCAAGCGCGCAGGGCTGTTGTTTGTGGGGGCGATTCATCAGGCTGATAGCCCGAACCACGATGCGCTGCGGTTTTATGCGGAGCGGGTTTTGCCTGAGTTGGAGAATCTATTTGACGAGGTGCCCATGCTGCATGTGGTGGGACATGTGGCGCGGGGGGTGGATATAGGCGATGTGGCGCGGCACAGGCGGATTAAGCTGCATGGTGAGTTGGGGGATGTATCGGCGCTGTATAACGAGGCACGGATTTTTGTGGCGCCCGCCCGGTTTGCAGCAGGGACACCGTATAAGATTTACGAGGCTGCGTCTTGTGGTTTGCCATGTGTGGCAAGTGCGCTGCTAGCCCGGCAATTGGGGTGGGGCGAGGCGGAGATGCTGACGGCTGATGATGCTGCGGGATTGGCCCAGGCGATTGCGCGGCTTTATCGCGATGCAGGCTTGTGGCGGTGCTTACGCGCCGGGGCGTTGAAGCGGATTAAGAACGAGCACGGGCGCGCGGGGTTTTATGAAGCTGTGGCGCGCGTGCTGGGTGCGTCCTGAAGCTGGCGCTGCAGCACGGCTTGTTTGGGCATCTGGTGGCGGTAGCGCAGGGCCTCGGCGATGTGGGGCTGCTGGATATCTTCCTGGTTGGCGAGATCGGCGATGGTGCGGGCAACGCGCAGGCTGCGTGTGAAGCCACGGGCGGAGAGGCGCAGTTTGGTTGCGGCCATTTCCAGAAATTCCTTGGCTTTTGGGGCGATGGCTAAGAGGCTGGGATTCATTTCCGCGTTGGTCCAGGGGCCGTCCTCGCCGCCGCGGTGGCGCTGGCGGGCGCGGGCTTCGGCCACGCGGGCGGCCACTTGCGCGCTGGATTCGCCTGGGGGGAGCCAGGAGAGTTCGTAGGGGGTGACGGGGATGATGTCGATGACGATGTCCATGCGGTCGAGCAGCGGGCCGGAGAGTTTGCTTTGGTAATCTTCGCCACAGCGCGGGGCGCGGCCGCAGGCCCGGGCGGCATCGTCCAGATAGCCGCAGCGGCAGGGATTCATGGCGCCGACGAGCTGGAAGCGGGCGGGGTAGGTGATGTGCGCGCTGGCGCGGGAGACTGTGGTGTGGCCGGATTCCATGGGCTGGCGCAAGGCTTCCAGCGTGGCGCGGGGAAATTCGGGGATTTCGTCGAGGAACAGCACGCCGCGATGGGCGAGTGAGACTTCGCCCGGTTTGGCACGCGCACCGCCACCGGCGATGGCGGCCTGGCTGGCTGAATGGTGCGGGTCGCGGAAAGGCGGGCGAGTGACGAGGCGGCCTTCCTGTAGCATGCCGGTAACGGAATGGATGGTGCTGACTTCCAGGGCCTCGCGCGGGGAGAGGTCTGGCAGCAGGCCGGGCAGGCGCGCGGCGAGCATGGATTTGCCGCCACCGGGAGGGCCGATGAGGAGCAGGTTGTGCGCGCCTGCCGCCGCGATTTCCAGCGCACGGCGGCCGGATTCGAGGCCGCGTATGTCGGCGAGGTCGAGGTTTTTGGCGCCTGCGCCAAGCTGGCCGGGCGGGGGCGGGGAGATGATTTGGGTGCCGCGGAAATGATTGATGAGGGAGATGAGGTCAGGCGCGGCGAGGATGGGGAGTTCGCCCGCCCAGCCGGCTTCCGGGCCTTGGGATTCTGGGCAGATGAGGCCGAGGCCGCGTGTGTTGGCGGCCATGGCGGCGGGGAGGATGCCGGCGACGGGGTTGAGGCTGCCATCGAGCGAGAGTTCGCCCAGGGCCGCGAATTCGGCCAGCTCCTCGCGGGGGATGATGTCCATGGCGGCGAGGACGGCGAGGGCGATGGGGAGGTCGAAATGGCTGCCTTCCTTCACCATGTCGGCCGGGGCGAGGTTGATGAGCAGGCGTTTGGGCGGCAGGGCGAGGCCCATGGCGGTGAGGGCGGCGCGGACACGCTCGCGCGCTTCACCCACGGCTTTGTCGGGAAGGCCGACGATGAGGAAGGCGGGCAGGCCGCTGGCGATTTGGACCTGGACTTCCACACGCTGGGCGTCGATTCCGGCGAAGGTGAAGGAGTTTACGCAAGCGATGGACATATGAATACCCGTTATAGGTGTATTCATGTTAAGAGTACACGGATTGATTGTCTATATTGCTCCCATAAAAATATCCATTAATCGAAGCAGAAGCCTCTGTGGGGGCACCCCGCGTAAGCATAATTGAGCATCAATAATGCCATCATTAATGTGTGGTGCATCGCTATCCTTTTCGCATAAGGCGCAAAGTTCATAAAACTCCCTTAGTGTTATTCCATTTTCGATTTGGAAAACCTCTTTGAGGGTCTTTGTATAAAAGCCGTGATGCGCAGCTTTTTTGAATACTTTGTCTTTTTCGGTTTTTACAGGTGGAAGTGGCACAAGTAATGCGCCGAAAATATACTGGCGAGTGTAACTAAGCTGAATGATCTGATTAAGGCCAGCTTCCCGTGCAATAATCAAGGGAAGCACTTGTGCTTGGATCGCGCTATGGATTTTTAGCGCTTTTTCAACGAGATTATCGCTGTTAGGCGGTCTTTTCGTGAATTTGAACATTTCAACTCCGTTTCACCGCAAACGCCGCATTGGCCTGGCAGGTTGGCATCATTTCGATGCGGTTGATGTTCATGTGTTGGGGCAGGGAGATGAGCCAGGCGGCGGTTTCGGCAATGTCGTCCGGGTTGAGCGGGGTGATGCCCTGATAGACGGAATCGGCGCGGGATTGGTCCCCGGCGAAGCGGACGAGGGAAAATTCGGAACCGCCCACCATGCCGGGCTCGATGTCTGTGACGCGGATATTGCGGCCCACGAGGTCGGCGCGAAGGTTGAGGGAAAATTGTTGGACGAAGGCTTTTGTTCCGCCATAGACATGGCCGCCAGGATATGGATACATGCCTGCGACGGAGCCGATGTTGAGGATGATGCCGTCGTTACGCTCGACCATTTGCGGGAGAATGGCGCGCGTCATGTGGACCAGCCCGGTGACGTTGGTGGCGATCATCGTGTCCCAGTCTTCAAGGTCCGCTTCCCAGGCGGGGGAAAGGCCGAGGGCGAGGCCGGCATTGTTTACCAGAACATCTATCTGCTTCCAGCCATCGGGCAGCGCGGCGGGGAAGGCGGCGACGGCTTGTTTGTCGGTAACATCCAACGCCAGGGGGAGGAGGTTTTCGCCCAGCTCGGCGGCGAGACCCTGCAGGCGCTCCGCGCGGCGGCCGGTGGCGATGACGCGGTGGCCGTCGCGGATGAAGCGGCGGGCGAAAGCGGCGCCGAAGCCCGCCGTGGCGCCGGTGACCAGGATTGTTTTCATCGCCTTGCTCCTTAGCGTGTTGTCCGGGCCTGTCCTGGCAGCTTCGCGGCTGGCTTGTCCAGCCTGCCTGCCGGAGACGGTTAGAGGGTCGCCAAGCCTGCGCGGGTAAAGTCGATGGGCAGCGGGCCGTGCGGGAGATGCAGGCGGCTGTGGCGGGGCGGGGCTTCGGCCAGGATCTTGCCGCGGCGGATGACGAAGAGGCGTTCGGCGGAGAGACGGATGGCCTCGAATGCGTCTTCGGCCTGCAGGATGACGAGATCGGCATGACAGCCGGGGGTGAGGCCGTAGCCTTCCAGGCCCAGGATCTTCGCGGGGCTTTCCGTAACGGCGGCGAAGCAGGATTTGATTTCTTCTGTGCCGGTGAGCTGGCCGACATGCAGGCCCATGGAAGCGACTTGCAGCATGTCGTGGCTGCCCAGCGGGTACCAGGGGTCCATCACGCAGTCATGGCCGAAGCCGACCGTGATGCCCGCCGCCATCAGCTCTTTCACGCGCGTCATGCCGCGGCGCTTGGGGTAGGTGTCGTGCCTGCCTTGCAGCGTGATGTTGATCAGAGGGTTGGCGATGACAGCGGTATTAGCCTCGGCGATGAGGGGGATGAGTTTGGAGACGTAGTAATTGTCCATGGAATGCATGGAGGTGAGATGCGAGCCGGCAACGCGGCCTTGCATGCCATGACGGATGGTTTCGGCCGCCAGTGTTTCTATATGACGGGAGAGCGGATCGTCGGATTCATCGCAATGCATGTCCACGCGCAGCCCGCGCTCGGCGGCAAGGCGCATAAGTGTTTTCACGCTTTGCGCGCCATCCTCCATGGTGCGTTCGAAATGCGGGATGCCACCGACGACATTGACGCCCATGGCAAGGGCGCGCTCGAGATTCTGGGCAGAGCGAGGGTAGCGGAGATAGCCATCCTGCGGGAAGGCGACGAGCTGGATGTCGATATAGGGTTTCAGCTCCTCGCGCAGTTTTGCCAGCGCCTCGACGGCCAGAAGCCGGTCGTCGCAAATATCCACGTGGCTGCGTATGCCAAGCGTGCCGCGCGCCATGGACCAGAGGCAGAGTTTTTTGGCGCGCTCATAGATGGCCTCCACAGTGAGGTGGGGTTTCAGCTCGCCCCATAGCGCGATGCCCTCCAGCAGCGTGCCGGATTCGTTGAGGCGCGGCAGGCCGAGGGAGAGGGTGGAGTCGAGATGCAGATGCGCGTCGATGAAAGGCGGGGTGACGAGGCGGCCTTCGGCGTCGATGCTTTGGGCGGCTTCGGCCTGGAGCGCGGGTTCCAGCGCGGCGATGCGGCCTTGGGCGATGCCGATATCGATGCCGGTGCGGCCATCGGGGAGGTTGGCGTTGCGGATGATGAGGTCGAGCATAGGGCCTCCGTTGCGCGATACGGGCAGCATGGCCAAGGCCCGGTTGCCGCGCAAGCGGGGTATGGCTAAAGCTGGGCCATGCGCTGGTTTATCCCCCTTTCCGTGCTTGCCCTTTCCGCCTGCTCTTTGCCCGGGCGCCAGACCTTTGCGCCAAACCCGGTGGCGCCCGATGCGCAGAGCATAGACGCAACCAAGGCGTTTGACGGGCGGATTGCGCTGGTGAGCATACAGCCCGGTACTCAGGATTTTGCCGCGCCGCTGAAAAAAGCCGTGGCGGAGGCGCTGACGATTAAGCCGGGC
>JAKBCX010000074.1 GCA_021807465.1 Pseudomonadota bacterium
TGCAGGCTGGTCACGCCGTGCTCGCGTATGCCGCAGGGCACGATTCCGCCGAAATGGCTCAAATCCGGGTTCACGTTCAGGGCTATGCCGTGCCAGGTTACCCAGCGCGTTACCCGCACGCCAATGGCGCCAATTTTGTCCTCGCTGCCATCGGGCCGCACCACCCAAATGCCGACTCGGCCCTGGCGGATTTCGCCCTTCACCCCAAACTCGCCCAGCGCGCCAATGGCCCAGCGTTCCAGCGCCCGCACATAGCAATGCACGTCGCGCTGCGGAAATGCGCCATGCTTGCGGGTTAAATCCAGCATTACATAGGCCACCCGCTGGCCCGGGCCGTGATAGGTCCATTGCCCGCCGCGCGAGGATTTATAGGTAGGAAACCGCTCCGGGTCCTGTAAATCTTCAATTTTCGCCGAGGTTCCCGCCGTATAAAGCGGCGGGTGCTCCACCAGCCATACCAGTTCCTCCGCCCGGCCTTCATGTATGGCGGCGGCGCGGGCCTGCATGCGGGCCACGGCTTCGTCATAGGGCGTAAAACCGGGCGTTATTTCCCAAGTTGCAGGACTGAAAATCATCGTCTATAGGCTCCCGGCACCGGCTTACCCCCGGTGAAGTTACGTGTGCGGTCGTGGCGGAATGGTAGACGCGCAAGCTTGAGGTGCTTGTGGGGGAAACCTCGTGGAAGTTCGAGTCTTCTCGACCGCACCATTTTCTCCTCTCATAATTCATAAACGCATAGCCGGGTCATAACCGGCGCCGTTGGCGGAAACGCCTACATGGTTCATGAAGCCCTTGGCAATCAAGGAGGCTATTGTCCATGGATGACGCTTTGCGCAAGGCCGCGCTCGACTATCACCGCAGCCCCCGGCCCGGGAAGCTGGCCATTACCGCGACCAAGCGCATGGAGACCTCCCGCGACCTCTCACTCGCCTATTCCCCCGGCGTGGCGGCGGCATGCGACGCCATCGTGGCGGACCCGGATGCCTCGTTCGACCTCACCTCGCGCGGCAATCTGGTCGCGGTCATCACCAATGGCTCCGCCGTTCTGGGCCTGGGCAATATTGGGGCGCTCGCCGGCAAGCCGGTAATGGAGGGCAAGGCGGTTCTGTTCAAGAAATTCGCCAATATCGATTCCTTCGACATCGAGATCAACGAGCCGGACCCGGATAAATTCATCGACACAGTGGCCCGGCTGGAACCCAGCTTCGGCGGCATCAACCTGGAAGACATCAAAGCGCCCGAATGTTTCCGCATCGAGCAGACTTTGCGCGAGCGGATGCAGATACCGGTGTTTCACGACGACCAGCACGGCACCGCCATTATCGTGGGCGCCGCCGTGCTCAACGCCATGAAGGTGCAGAACAAGCGCATCGGGGAGGTGAAGATCGTCACCTCCGGCGCCGGCGCCGCGGCCCTTTCCTGCGTGCATATCCTCAAGGGGCTGGGGGTAAAGCCCGAGAACATCACGGTTACGGACAAGGACGGCGTGGTTTATAAGGGCCGCCCTAATCTGGACCCCACGCTGGTGGACGTGGCCCGCGCGACGGATGCCCGCACCTTGCCGGAAGTGCTGCCGGGCGCCGACATTTTCCTCGGCCTTTCCGCCCCGCGCGTGCTGAAGGAAGAATGGCTGGAACTGCTCGGCCCCAGCCCGCTCATTCTGGCGCTGGCCAACCCCGAGCCGGAGATCATGCCGGACCTCGCTCGCCGCGCCAGGCCCGACGCCATCGTCGCCACCGGCCGTTCCGATTACCCCAACCAGGTCAATAACGTCCTGTGCTTCCCCTTTATTTTCCGCGGCGCGCTGGATGTGCGGGCCACGGCGATTACCGAGAGTATGAAGCTGGCCGCCGTGCGCGCCATTGCCGAGCTGGCCCAGGCCGAGGCCTCGGAAGCCGTGGCGGCGGCCTATGGCGGCGTGGCCCCGGTCTTCGGGCCAGACTACATTATTCCAAAGCCGTTCGACCCGCGCCTTATTCTGCACATTGCCCCCGCCGTGGCCAAGGCGGCCATGGATGCTGGCGTGGCCCGCAAGCCCATCGCCGATTTCGATGCGTACCACCACGAGCTGGAGCGCAGCATCATCCGCACCGGCCAGCTTTTACGCCCGGTTATCGAGGTGGCGCGCAAGGGCAAACCCCGCATTGTGTATGCCGAGGGTGAGGATGAGCGCACGCTGCGCGCCGTGCAAGGCGTGGTGGATGACGGTCTGGCCCGGCCTATTCTGCTGGGGCGCACAGAGACCATCCATGCACGCATCAAGGCGCTGGGCCTGCGTCTTGTGCCGGGTGAGAATGTCCACATTGTTGATATGCAGCGCGAGCCGGAGCTGTTCGCCAGACTGGTGGAGGGTTATTCCAAGCGCGTTGGCAGGCGCGGCACGCCGCCCGATGCCGCCGCTCGTCATATCGAGAGACGCTCCACGGTCACCGCGGGCATGATGCTGGCCATTGGCGAGGCCGATGCCGCCATTTGCGGCGGCACGGGCGATTGGTGGCGGCACTTCAAATACGCGCTGCCGGTCATTCCACGCAAAACCGGCTCCGGGCGCGTTTACGCTCTTACTGCCCTCATCCTTCAGGCCGGCCCGCTGTTTTTCTGCGATACGCATGTGAACATAGAGCCATGCGCCGAAGAACTGACGGAAATGACCCTGATGGCGGCGGAAACTGTGCGGCATTTCGGCCTTACGCCCAAGGTGGCGCTGCTGTCGCACTCAAATTTCGGCGCCTCCAACTCGCCCAGCGCCAAAAAAATGCGCCAGGCGCTGGGGATGATCCATGCCGCCGATCCTAATCTGGAGGTGGATGGCGAAATGCACGCCGATGCCGCGCTGGTGGAGCAGATCCGCCGCCACGCATTGCCGGACTCCACGCTGCACGGCGTGGCCAATTTGCTGGTTTTCCCCAATATCGATGCCGCCAATATCGCTTTTAACCTGGTTAAGGCGGTGGGCGAGGCGGTTACGGTCGGGCCGATTCTGATTGGCCCGGCCAAGCCATTGCATATTGCGGTTCCCAGCACCACGGCCCGTGGTATCATCAATCTGTCGGCTGTGGCGGCCATGGAGGCAACACTTGCCGCCGCCAACAGGCCGCTGCTGACGAAGGATGATATTGAGTAAACTCTGATCCGGGGAGGGACCATGCTCGTTATTCATTTCATTTTGAGTGTTCTGGCCGGGGCGCTCATTTGCAATTCCATCCCGCACCTCACTGCAGGGCTGCGCGGCGAGGAGTTTCCCTCCCCTTTTAGCGAACCGCGCGGCATTGCGCCTTCAGCGCCAGAGCTGAACGTAATATGGGGCGCGGCTAATCTGTTCGTTGGCTTGCTGCTGTTCCGCTACCCGGTTTGGCTGGGTTTTATCATCGGCTTCGGTGGGGCGGGCTGGTATCTGGCAAAGCATTTCGGCAAGGTGCGTGCCGCCGGTTTCAAAAAACCTTAACGCGGCCAATCGCCCTGTAAGTGTCTGACAGGCCTTCTGCCTCTTATGCGGGCAGAGGTTCTTGCCTAATTTTATTGCATTGCAAAAAAATCCAGCTCGTGGTGACCTTGGCATTGGAAGCAAGGGAGCCTGCATGTCGATCCACGCCGCGATTACGCACCGCACCTCGTATAAATACGACCGCCCCGTTAGCTTGGGTCCGCAAACCATCCGCCTGCGCCCAGCCCCTTACGCGCGCACCCCCATTATTTCCTATTCGCTGCAGGTTTTGCCCAAGCCGCATTTCCTCAACTGGCAGCAGGACCCGCAGGGCAATTTCCTTGCCCGCGTGGTGTTCCCCGAGCGCGTCACCAGCTTCGAGGTGGTGGTGGATCTGGTGGCGGACATGGCCACCATCAACCCGTTCGATTTTTTCCTGGAGGAGCAGGCCGAGCGTTGGCCCTTCGCCTATGATGAAGTGTTGGCCGAGGAGTTGGCCCCATTCCGTGTACTGAACAAGCCCGGCCCGCTGCTTTCCGCGCTTATCGAGGAAATGCGTGATAAGTTCGTGGGCAAAGAGCCACGCGTGGTCGATATGCTGGTCGAGGTCAACCGCGTGCTGCACGAGCGCATCGCCTATGTAGTGCGCATGGAGCCGGGCGTTTACACGCCGGAGGAGACGCTCAGCCTCGCCAAAGGTTCCTGCCGCGATTCCGCCTGGACGCTGGTGAACCTGTTGCGCCATCTCGGCTACGCGGCGCGTTTCGTGTCTGGCTATCTCATCCAGCTTACGGCGGATGTTAAGGCCATAGACGGTCCTTCCGGACCCGAGACCGATTTTACCGATTTGCACGCCTGGGCCGAGGTGTACTTGCCCGGCGCCGGCTGGGTGGGGCTGGATGCCACCTCCGGCCTGTTCGCGGGGGAAGGCCATATTCCACTCGCAGCAACCCCCTCGCCGCAATCCGCCGCCCCCATCTCCGGCGGCTTCACGGCGGAGGACGGCACGGAGGCGGAATTTGATTTCCACATGGAAGTGCGCCGCATTTCTGAAACGCCCCGTGTTACCAAGCCCTACACGCCCAAACAATGGCAGAACATTCTGGCCCGCGGCGCCGCCGTGGACCGCGCGCTGCTGCAGGGCGATGTGCGCCTTACCATGGGCGGTGAGCCAACTTTCGTTTCCGCCACGGACCATGAGGGCGCGGAGTGGAATATCGACGCGCTGGGGCCGACGAAGCGCGTTTATGCCGGACGGCTCATGCGCAAGCTCACCCCGCTATGGGCCAAGGGCGCCGTGCTCACGCACAGCATGGGCAAGCATTACCCTGGCGAGCAGCTTCCGCGCTGGGCCATCCACGCTCATTGGCGGGCTGATGGTGAGCCGGTCTGGCTCGACCCCTCTCTGCTGGCCAGCGATGATGACCAGGACAATGCCACGGCGGACGATACCGCCGCCTTCGCCCGCGCCCTGGCGGAGCGGCTGCAAGTGGACCCGGATTTGGTGAACGCCGCCTACGAGGACATTCACTATTATCTGTGGCGCGAAAAACGCCTGCCCGCGAATGTGCTTACCGAGGACGCCAAGCTGCGTGACCCGCTGGAGCGCGCGCGCCTGGCAAAAATCTTTGGCCAGGGCCTAGCTTCCAGTGCCGGCTCCGTTCTGCCCCTGCGCCGGGTGTGGCAGGATGGCCAGCGCCGCTGGCAGTCGGGCAAATGGTTCTTCCGCGGCGATGTAATGTTCCTCATCCCCGGCGATTCCCCCGTCGGCCTGCGCCTGCCGCTGGAAAGCCTGCCCTGGGCTGACCCCGCCAATATCGAGCAGGATTTCGTGGCCGATCCGTTCGCGCCAAAAACTCAGTTACCCCGCCGCGACTCCATGCAGCGCATGCGCGAGATGGAATGGGGGCAGGGGAACATAGAAGGCTTCCGCCCCGTGCCACAGGAATTGCCGGTGGTGGGGCGCGAGGAGCCGGGCATCGTCCGCACCGCGCTATGCGTTGAGGCGCGTGATGGCAAAATCCACATCTTCTACCCGCCGCTTTACGACGCGGCGGATTGGCTCGACCTTACCGCCGCCATCGAGCAGACGGCCGCCGAATTTGGCCGCAAAGTGGTGCTGGAAGGCTATCTGCCGCCCGAGGATGAGCGCGTACTGAATTTCTCGATCACGCCGGACCCCGGCGTGATCGAGGTGAACATCCATCCTGCTTCAAGCTGGGGCCAGGTGGTGGAGCGTACCGGCGAGCTGTACGAGGCCGCGCGCGAGGTGGGCCTCGCCACCGAGAAGTTCATGATGGATGGCCACCACGTGGGCACGGGCGGCGGCAACCATGTGGTGATGGGCGGCGCCAGCCCGGCGGACAGCCCATTCCTGCGCCGGCCGGATCTGCTCAAATCCATGCTCGGTTTCTGGCATAACCACCCATCGCTCAGCTTCCTCTTTTCGGGCCTGTTCATCGGCCCGTCCTCGCAACATCCGCGTATCGACGAAGCGCGGGACGATGCCATCAACGAGTTGGAGATCGCCTTCCAGCAGACGGCGCGGCAAACCCAAACGCCGCCCTGGCTGGTGGATCGCTTGTTTCGCAATATTCTCTGCGACATGACCGGCAATGGCCACCGCACGGAATTCTGCATCGATAAGCTTTATTCTCCCAACGGTGCCTCCGGCCGGCGCGGGCTGGTGGAATTTCGCGCCTTCGAGATGCCGCCCCATGCCGAAATGTCCGCCGCACAGATGCTACTCATGCGCTCGGCCATCGCCGCCTTCTGGGAGCGCCCGTATGAGCGTTCACTGGTGCGCTGGGGCACGCGGTTGCATGATGAATTTCTGCTGCCTCACTATAACCAGGCAGATTTCTTCGGCGCGCTGGAAGAGCTTGGCACCCATGGCTTCCCGCTGGACAAGGAATGGTTCGCCCCGCATCTGGAATTCCGCTTTCCCAAGCTGGGCGAGGTGGCGGTGCGCGATATTCAGCTAGAGCTGCGCCATGCGCTGGAGCCTTGGCATGTGCTGGGCGAGGAACAAAGTTCGGGCGGCACGGCGCGCTATGTGGATAGCTCCGCCGAGCGCCTGCAGGTGAAGGTGAATGGCTGGGTGGATGAGCGTTACATTCTAGCCTGCAACGGCGCCGCCATGCCGTTGCAGCGCACCGAGGTACAGGGCGAATACGTAGCCGGCGTGCGCTTCAAGGCCTGGCAGCCTTATTCGGCGTTGCACCCCACTATCTGGGCGCAAGGGCCGCTGGTGTTCGACGTGTACGACACTTGGACCGGCCGCTCGATTGGCGGCATGACGCACCATGTCGCGCATCCGGGTGGACGGGCCTACGAGGATTTCCCGGTCAACTCCAACGCCGCCGAAGCGCGCCGCCGCTCGCGCTTCCACCCGTTCGGCCATACGCCTGGGCCATCGCCCGCGCCGCGGCCAGTGCCGGGCGGGGAATATCCGCGCACGCTGGATTTGCGGCGGGTGTAAACCGGCACATTGCCCAGGCGCTGGGCGGCGGCTACAGAAAGGCATGTGTCGCGTGGAACAGCAGAGTCGCCCTGCCCAGCCGGTGTGCCGCGCATGAACCGGCCAGAGCCAGCGCCGCTGCCTGCCGGTGAAGCCTTACTGTCCCGTGCCGCCTCCTCCCGTATTGGGGAGCTGGAGGTTCTCCGAACAATCG
>JAKBCX010000075.1 GCA_021807465.1 Pseudomonadota bacterium
AGGCGGCGGAACAGGCGGGCGGGGTTTTTAAGGGCCGCCGCCACCGCATGGGTGCCATACAGCCATACCGCGCCAGAGGGCGTGGCAGGCGCGCGGCTCTGGCCGCGCCCCTCGCGCCCGGCTTCGCGCTGCGGCGGGCGGGGGGCGCGCTCCGGCTTGGCCGCGCCGCCGGGCAGGCTCAGGCGGGTTTCGCTGTGCGGGCGCTCGCCATGCGGCTTATCCTGGCGCGGCTTGCCGCCATGGTGGCCAGATTTGGTGCGGGGCGGGTGGTTTCGGCTCATGCGGCTTCACTATCCGCCCGCCCTTGCGTTGACAACCGCGCCGGATTCGGGGCAAAGGCAGCCCATACGGAAGGGTGCCCGAGTGGCTAAAGGGGACGGACTGTAAATCCGTTGGCGTGCGCCTACGTTGGTTCGAATCCAACCCCTTCCACCAATCCTGCCTCCAAATGCTACTGGGCTGGCCATCTGACGCGCATCTTCTGCGCGCCGGTGCTCGCGTACATTAAGTACGCTGCGCTCCGGTGCTCGAATCTGCACGCCAGCTGACTCAGCCCAGCGCATTTTGAAGCAGGATTGGCGCAACGTTTTGGGTACATGCGGGGTGATTGAAACGGGCCGGGGGTGCGCTTAGGTCAGCCGGATCGTGTCACGGAGTTTGCGTCATGGCCGCGCAGCTTAATCACACCATTGTCTGGTGCTCGAACCAGGGCGTTTCGTCGAAATTTCTGGCGGACATACTCGGCCGGCCGGCGCCTTCGCGCTTCTCGCATTTCGATGTTGTGGAGCTGGATAATGGCGTCTCGCTGGATTTTGCCGATGCTGAGGGGCCAATCCGGCCGCAGCATTATGCCTTCCTCATCGGCGAGGAGGATTTCGGCGCCGTTTTTGCCCGGTTGAAAGCGCGCGGGCTGGAATACTGGGCCGACCCGATGCGCAAACGGCCCGGCGAGATCAACCGCAATGATAGCGGGCGCGGGGTTTATTTTCTCGACCCGGACGGGCACATTCTTGAGGTGATCACCCGGCCTTATGGCAGTGGAGGCTGAAACGCGCCGGGCGGGGTTTACTACCCCCCGGCGCTTGCCGTATCGGTAGCGGCACGCGGGTGTAGCTCAATGGTAGAGTCCCAGCCTTCCAAGCTGGCTGTGCGGGTTCGATTCCCGTCACCCGCTCCAGCCCTCCAGACATAAAAGACGGCCGGACCGCGCATGGCAGCCAAAAATCATGGCCGGCCAGACCGGTGAAGCTGGCCTAAAACCCGCGCCGCTGATACCCGGCACTTGACATTGGGCGCGCCAGAGTGTGGAAGGCGCTTTCCGTGCTGGTACGGATAGGGGCGTAGCTCAATTGGCTAGAGCGCCGGTCTCCAAAACCGGAGGTTGAGAGTTCGAGACCCTCCGCCCCTGCCATCCCATCCAGCATGTGCATGGCTTCTGTCTCGGAGTTCGGTTTTGGCGTTCAACCTGGTGAAATTTGCGCGCGATGTGCGGGCCGAGGCGGGCAAGACCACCTGGCCGTCGCGCAAGGAGACCCTGCAGACCACGGGACTCGTGCTCGCCATGGTGTTCGTCACGGCCATGTTCTTCCTCGCGGTCGATCAGATTATCGGCGCTGGCATGCGCCTGCTGTTCGGCGTTGGTTCTTAGGGAATTTATTGATGGCCAAGCGCTGGTACGTGCTGCATGTCTATTCGGGCTTCGAGAAGAAGATCTCGCAGCAGATTAAGGAACAGGCCGAGCTGAAGGGCCTCTCGGACGCGATCGGCGAGATTGTGGTGCCGTCGGAAGAGGTGACCGAGGTGCGCCGCGCCCAGAAGGTGAATACCGAGCGCAAATTCTTCCCCGGCTATGTGCTCATCCACATGGAAATGAGCGACGATGCCTGGCATCTGGTGAAGGATGTGCCGAAGGTGACGGGCTTTCTGGGCAACAAGAACAAGCCCAGCCCCATTTCCGACGCCGAGGCCGAGCGCATTATGAAGCAGCAGCAGGAAGGCACGGAAACGCGCCGCCCGGCCGTGATCTTCGAGGTGGGCGAGCAGGTGCGCGTGGCCGATGGGCCGTTCACCAGCTTTAACGGCGTGGTGGAAGAGGTGGACGAGGAGAAGGCCCGCGTGAAGGTGATGGTCTCGATCTTCGGCCGGCCGACGCCAGTGGATTTGGAATACGCGCAGGTGGAGAAGCTCTGACGCGCTTGTAATCAGCGCCTGGACGCCCATCTGCAGCGTTGCTGCGGACAAAGATAAGGTGTTCTAGTTTGGCTATCTCGAATGTTGCGAAGCGGGGGCTGGGGATAGCCGCCGCGGTTTTGGCTGTTGCCGCGCTTATTGTCTGGCTCATCCATTATATCCTTGTTGGTCAAT
Organism: Pseudomonadota bacterium; assembly: GCA_021807465.1. GTDB lineage: Bacteria > Pseudomonadota > Alphaproteobacteria > Acetobacterales > Acetobacteraceae > Acidocella. The sequence continues at coordinate 2,365 of JAKBCX010000075.1, forward strand.
ATTTTGCCGAAACCGATGACGCCTATCTGGCCGCGGATTCGAGCCTGATCGCGGCCAAGATCAGCGGCTACGTCACGAAAGTGGCGGTGCTGCAGGACGAGCCGGTGAAGAAAGGCCAGCTTCTGGCCGTGATTGACCCCGCCGATTACGAGAACGCGCTGAAAGAGGCCGGGGCCGCCGTGGCCAATGACCGTGCGGCCCTGGCGCTGCAGCAGGCCAAAATCGCCGCCGCCCAGGCCACGCTGCGCGGCGATGAGGCGAATGAGGAATTCGCCGCGCGCAACGAGCGGCGCTATGCCAGCCTGACCGCCACGGGCGCCAGTACCAGGCAGCAGGTGGAGCAGGCTAGCACGGCGCTAGCCGAGGCCAAGGCCCAGAACGCGGCGGATAAGGCGAATTTGCAGGCGGCGCAGGCCGAGCTTGGCGTGTTGCGGGCGGGGCTGACGCGGGATGAGGCGCGCATGGCCCAGGCCCGGCTCAACCTCTCGCACACGCGCATTGTGGCGCCGTTCGACGGCGTGGTGGGCAATAAGACCGTGGCGGTGGGCGATTATTTGCAGCCCGGCGCGCAGATCATGGCCGTTGTGCCGCTCTCTCAGGTCTATATCGTCGCCAATTACAAAGAGACGCAGATTACCAATATCCGGCCTGGGCAGAAGGTGGATGTGACCGTGGATGCGTTCCCGAATTTGAAGGTGACGGGCCATGTGGATAGCATTTTCCCGGCCTCGGGCCAGGAATTTGCCCTGTTGCCGCCGGATAATGCCACGGGCAATTTCACCAAGATTGTGCAGCGCGTGCCGGTGAAGATCATGCTTAACCTCACCCCGGCGCTGATTGGCAAGCTCAGGCCCGGCATGTCTGTGGAAACTGAAATAGACACGCGCCCATGAGCCAGGCCGCCGCCAGCGTGGCCGCCGGGGGTGAGGCGGCGCCAATACCGCTGAAGAACCGCATCGCCGTATTCGGCGCGCTGATTGGCGCCTTCATGGCGGTGCTCAACATCCAGGTGGTCAACACCTCGCTGCCCGATATTCAGGGCGGCATCGGCGCCGGGCTGGATAATGGCGGGTGGATCTCCACATCGTATCTGGTGGGGGAGATCATCGTCATCCCGCTTTCGGGCTGGCTCTCCAACGTGTTCTCGCTGCGGCGCTATCTCATCATCAACACTGCCCTGTTCCTGTTCTTCTCGGTGGCGTGCGGGCTGACGACCAATTTTACCGAGATGGTGGTGCTGCGCGCGCTGCAGGGGTTTTCCGGCGGGGTGCTGATTCCCTTAGCACTTCTATGCGTTATCATCCTGCTGCCAGAGCGGGCGCGGCCCATAGGGTTCTCGGCTTTTGCGCTTACAGCTACCTTTGCCCCGGCCATCGGCCCCACAATAGGCGGCGCCATTACCGATATGTATGGCTGGCGGTATATTTTCTTCCTTAACCTCGTTCCCGGCGCGGTGATGCTCACATCTCTGTTCTGGGCGCTGGCGCCTTCGCCCATGCGGCTGGGTGAGTTCTGGCGCGGCGATTGGTGGGGCGTGGTTACCATGGCCGTGGGGCTAAGCACGCTGCAGGTGGTGCTGGAGGAGGGCAATAAGGATGACTGGTTCGGCTCGCCCTTCATCACGCATTTAAGCATCATCTCGGCCGTGTCGCTCGCCCTGTTTCTCGTTCAGGAATTCAGGCCGGGCAACAAGGCGCCGCTGGTTAATTTGCGGCTGTTCGCGCGGCGCAATTTTGGCGTGGTCAGCATCTCCAACGGGTTGCTGGGCTTTACACTTTATTCGGCGGTCTATCTTATCCCGCTTTATCTGGCCGAGGCGCATGGCTACAGCGCGGCGCAAGCGGGCATGGTGATGCTGTGGATCGGCCTGCCGCAGCTTGTCATCATCCCGTTCATGCCGCTGCTCATGCGCCATATCGACCCGCGCTATTTGCTGGGCTTCGGCTTCGGACTGTTCGCGGTGAGTTTGTTCATGAACATGAATCTTGGCCCCAACGATGCCGGTCCGCAAATGCTCATCCCCAACCTTATCCGCGCCATGGGCCAGGCCTGCGTGTTTCCGCCCATTACCATGATCGCGACCGCCGGCATCGCGCCGCAGGATTCTGGCTCGGCCTCGGTGCTGTTCAATATGCTGCGCAATTTGGGCGGGGCGGTGGGCATTGCCATGGTAGAAACCTTTGTCACCAACCGCGAGAAATTCCACTCCGCCATTATCAACCCCTCGGTCAGCCTGCTCAACCCGGCCACCCAGGCGCGGCTGGCGGATTTGCAGGCCTATTTCGAGGCGCATGGCATGACCAGCCCAGCGGGCGCGCGCGAGCAGGCCATTCAGGCGCTGGGCAGGCTGGTACATCTGCAGGCCAGCTATTTTGCCTATGGCGATGCGTTCGCCATGCTGGGCGCGGCAATGACGGTGGCATGCATCAGCACTTTTTTCCTGGCCAGGATAAAGGGGCAGGGCGCGCCCGGCGGGCATTGAGGGCGGCGCCATTTTGCGCATTGCGCGGAATTGTTTGACGTAGCGCATGGCGCCATGGTTGATTTTGCCCTGAAAACTTGTTCCGATGGGTTTGTGCGCTTGCGCCGGAAACGCCGGTGTAAGCGCATGAATGGCGCAGACTTAATCTGCGAAAACGTCTAGCGGAACCTGGAGGAACGGCAATGTCCCGAGTAGCACTGGTCACTGGCGGAACACGCGGCATTGGCGCCGCCATAAGCGTTGCCCTTAAAAATGCCGGGCGAACCGTGGTGGCAAATTATGCCGGTAACGATGCGGCGGCCGATGCGTTCCATAAGGAAACCGGCATTGATGTGATTAAGTTCGACGCCGGCAATTTTGAGCAATGCGCCGAGGCGGTGAAGCAGATTGAGGCCAAGTACGGGGTAATTGAAATTCTCGTGAATAATGCCGGCATTACGCGCGATGCGGTGCTGAGCAAGATGAACCGCGATATGTGGGATGCGGTGATCGACACGAATCTCGGCTCCTGCTTCAACCTGTGCAAGCTCACCTTCGATGGCATGAAGGCCCATAAATTCGGCCGCATCGTGAATATCGGCTCTATTAACGGCCAGGCCGGGCAGTACGGGCAGGTTAACTATGCGGCCGCCAAATCGGGCATTCATGGCTTTACCAAGGCTCTGGCGCAGGAGGGGGCGCGCTTCTCGATTACCGCCAATGCCGTGGCCCCCGGCTATGTGGATACCGACATGGTGCGCTCCGTGCCGCCCGATGTGCTGGAGAAGATCATCGCCAAAATCCCGCGCGGGCGGCTGGGCACGGCCGAGGATATTGCCCGGGGCGTGGTGTTTCTTACCGCGGATGAGGCGGATTTCATCACCGGCTCCACGCTTTCCATCAATGGCGGGCAGCATATGTATTAAGCCAAGGCGGCGGGCAGGCCCCCTGCCCGCCGCTTCATCAGGATTGACGCCACGCCCGGCGGGCCGGTAAGGCTGCCGCATTTAGCGGCGGGGAAGACAGCTTGGCGGCACAGCACGCGGCAGACAAAACGCGCCTCAATTCATTGGAAATTGGCCGTTTTCTGGCGGCCTTCACCATCGTGCTGGTGCATATGCTGCCCTATATGCAGGGCCATGCCGTTAACCCGGCTGGTTTTGCCCCTGCTTTTATCATTCTGCCCGGCCATTTTTGCGTGCAATATTTCTTCGCGCTCAGCGGGTTTGTCATGGTCGCGGCGCATTACAAGGATTTTGGCCGGATTGCCGCCATTCCGCGCTTTTGGTGGCTGCGTGTATGCCGCATCTACCCGGCTTACTGGCTGGCGCTGTGTATTCCGCTTTATTACCTCTACGGCGCGCTGACGCCTGGCAGCGCGGCCTCGCTGTTTCTGCTTGACCCTTGGCATAGTAAGGAATTCATTCTCGCGGCCTGGACGCTGCGTTACGAATTCGCCTTTTACATCATGTTCGGCCTGTTCATGCTGCCTTATGTGGGCAAGCCGCTTATGGCTTATTGGATGGTGCTTACATTCTGGCGCTGGAACAATATTCCCGCCCTCGCCATCCACACCAAGCTGCTGCTTTTTCCCAACGGGCTGACGGTGGCTTATGCTTATAAATTTGTCGATATTTACAACATCTACTTTTTTGGCGGCATGGCGGCGGGGTATGCATTTACGCGCTGGCGCTGGGGTGCGCGGGCCTATGCGGCGCTGGCGGTAGCCGGGGTGGCGGTGCTGCTGCTTTACATGCTGCCGCAGGAAAACTGGGGCGAGCATTACGGCGGCAATTCGGAATTCGACCTCGCCGTTTCGCTCGCGCTGGGCGGGGTGATGCTGGGGCTTACTGGGCTGGAAAGGCTGGGGCATTTGCGCTTTGGGCGCTGGGCGGCATGGCTGGGTATGCTCTCCTACCCGCTTTATATCATCCACATGCCGCTGATGCTGCTGGCCGATAACGCGCTGCATTGGGGCCATTACGGCACCGCCGCGCTGTATCTGCATTTTGCCTTGCTGCTGGGCGGCACGCTGCTTATCGCCGCGCTTATTACCGTATTGTTCGACCAGCCGGTGCAGCGCCTGTTGCGGCGCCTCACGCGGCGCATCTGGCGCCCGGCGGCGCGGCTTGGCCCGCATGGCCGGCCGGTAGGCGGCGCGGCATGAACGCGGGGCGGGACGGC
>JAKBCX010000076.1 GCA_021807465.1 Pseudomonadota bacterium
TCATCATCATCCATCGCCGGCAAATCATCATGCACCAGCGAATAGGCGTGCAGCATTTCCACCGAAGCCGCCACGCGGGCGGCACAGGTGCGGTTCACCGAGAACAGCTTGGCCACCTCCATCACCAAAAACGCGCGCAACCGCTTGCCGCCATTCAGCACCGCATAGCGCATCGCCTCTATCAGCTTGGCCTCGGCGGTTTCCGGCACGGGCAGCAGCGCATCAAGCTGCGCCTCCACCAGCCGGGCGGTTTCCGTCATGGCCGCGGCCAGCGCGTCCGGGTTGGGCACAACATCAAGCGCCATTGTCATTCCTCGTTCTTCAGGGCCAGCGCGCCATCGGCGCGGGCCACTATGGCCTGCACCCGCGCCTCGGCCTGCGCCAGTTTCGTTTCGCAATGGGCCTTCAGCGCGGCCCCGCGCTCATAGGCGGCAATGGCATCCTCCAGCTTCTGCTGGCCAGATTCCAGGCCCCGCACAATCGCCTCCAGCTGCGCCAGTGCGTCCTCGAAAGATAATTTCGCAATATCGTCCATCACCCTGACCTACCCGGCTCGCACGAGATTCACAACCGCATCAGCGCCCGCACATGCGCCGCCGCCGAGGCCGCCAGCGCGTCCAGATCATACCCGCCCTCCAGCAGCGAGATAACGCGCTTCGGGCAGCACCCATCCGCCACCGCCAGCAGTTTTTCCGTAATCCAGCGGAAATCCCCTTCCCGCAGCCGCAACTGCGCCAGCGGGTCCGCCGCATGGGCATCGAACCCGGCGGACATAATCAGCAGCTCCGGCCTGAACGCCGCCAGGGCCGGCAAAATCCGCTCCTCCCAGGCGGCGCGGAACGCCTCGCCCGTGGCACCCGGCGGCAGCGGCGCGTTCACCACATTGCCCGCCACCCCGTGCTCGCTGGCCTTGCCCGTGCCCGGGTAGCAGGGAGATTGGTGCGATGAGGCGTAGAAAAAATCGGGGTCGTCCTGAAAAATATCCTGCGTGCCATTGCCATGGTGCACGTCGAAATCCACCACGGCCACGCGCTTCACGCCCCATTTATGCCGCGCATGCCAGGCCGCCACGGCGGCGTTGTTGAAGAAGCAAAACCCCATGGCCCGGCCGCGCTCGGCATGGTGGCCGGGCGGGCGCATGGCCACAAAGGCGGCCTCGGCCCAGCCCTCGAACACCGCATCCACCGCCGCGCACGCCCCGCCCGCCGCGCGCAAAGCGGCCTCGCGCGTGCCGGGAGAAAACACCGTGTCGCCATCCACATAGGTCACGCGGTCCTGCGGCAGGGCCAAAATCGCCTCCACATAATCCTCGTCATGCGCCGCCGTTAGCTGTTCCGCCGTGGCGGGCGGCGCCACCTCGCGCAGCAGGCTGGCAAAATCCGGCAATTCCAGCGCCTGCAAAACCGCGCGAATCCGCGCCGCGCTCTCGGGATGGCCCTCGCCCGTATCATGCGCCAGGGCCGAGGAATGGGTGAACAGAGCCACGCTCATGCCACGCCCCCGCATTTTACCGAAACGCTGAACACCCCCTTACTCTCCGAGGCGGCAATCAGCGCATGGCCGTTCACCTTACAAAACTCGCGGAATTCATGCAGGCTCGGCTGGTCGGTAAACAGCACACGCAGCTTCTCGCCCGGCTGCATAAAGCGCAACGCCCGCGCCGCGCGCAGCACGGGTATCGGCCCTTTCTGGAATTGCGCATCAATCAGCGTTTCACTCATGGTTTTTGTAACATGCGCCGCCCCACAGGCTTGAGCAAGGCTCGAATTACGTGAACATAGCCCCATGACTCATCGCATTGGCATCGACCTCGGCGGCACCAAAACCGAAATCCTGCTCCTCGCCCCCTCGGGCCAGGAGATTTTGCGCCGGCGCACCCATACCCCGCGCGATTACAACGCCGCTCTGCGCACCATGGCGAACATGGTGCGCGCGGTAGAGGCCGAGGCCGGCGTTGCCGCCACGGTGGGCGTGGGCATACCCGGCTGCATCTCGCCCGCCACCGGGCTGGTGAAAAACGCCAATTCCAATGCCCTCAACGGCCACCCGTTCGACAAAGACCTCGGCGCGCTCCTCAACCGCGAAATCCGCGTGGCCAACGATGCCAACTGCTTCGCTTTGTCCGAGGCAACAGACGGCGCCGCCGCCGGGGCGGATGTGGTGTTCGGCGTCATCCTCGGCACGGGCACGGGCGCCGGAATCGTCGTGCATGGCCGCATATTGGAAGGCCGCCACCGCCTGGCCGGCGAATTTGGCCACACCCCCCTGCCCTGGCCCAAGCCGGACGAATACCCCTACCGCAAATGCTGGTGCGGGCTGGAAGGCTGCTTGGAGCTATCTATTTCCGGCACTGGCCTGGCCGAAGATTTCCACGGCATTGGCGCCCGCGACGCCACGGCCATTCCGGCCCTGGCCGCTTCGGGCGATGTGGCCGCCCAGGCCGCTTTGGACCGCCACGCCAACCGCCTGGCCCGCGCCCTGGCCAACATCAGCAACATACTGGACCCCGACGCCGTCGTGCTCGGCGGCGGCCTCTCCAACCTGCCGCACCTTTACGAGACCCTGCCCGGCCTGATGCGCCCCTACATCTTCTCCGATGTCTGCGCCCCCCGCATCGTCCAGGCCAAACACGGCGATTCCTCCGGCGTGCGCGGCGCCGCCTGGCTGTGGCCAGAGACTTAACCCCGGTAATCATAAAAAATGGGCGGGAACTTGCCGCTCCCGCCCATTTTCTCAAATTGAATGGGGCAAACCCCTGGCTTTACGCCACAATCTCAATCTCAGCGAAGAAGAAGCCGATCTCCTGCGCGGCGGCTTCCGGGCTGTCGGAGCCATGCACGGAGTTGGCTTCGATGGATTCAGCGAACTCGGCGCGGATGGTGCCGGGCGCGGCATTGGCCGGGTTGGTGGCGCCCATGATGTCGCGGTTCTTCTGGATGGCGTTCTCGCCATACAGCACCTGGGCCACCACGGGGCCGGAGATCATGAAGCTCACCAGATCGCCGAAGAAGGGGCGCTCGCGGTGCACGGCGTAGAATGCCTCGGCCTGGGCCTTGGTCAGGTGCAGGCGCTTGGTGGCGGCGATCATCAGGCCGTTCTCTTCGAACTTGGCGTTGATCTTGCCGGTCAGGTTGCGGCGGGTGGCGTCGGGCTTGATGATGGAGAGGGTGCGTTCGATGGCCATGTCTATAACTTTCCCGTGTGAATGTTGCGGCGCCAATAGCGGGGCCTCGCAGGCTGGGCAAGCCCCGCCGCAGAGGATAGAGCAGGCTTCATGAGCGTTTTGAGCATAGAAGACCTGTCCTACAGCATCGCCGGCCGCCCCTTGCTGGAACATGCCGGGCTGATGGTGGAGGCCGGCCGCCGCGTGGGGCTTATCGGCCGCAACGGGGCGGGCAAATCCACCTTGCTCAAGCTCATCGCCGGCACGCTGCGGCCCGATGGCGGGGCAATAAGGCTGGGCCAGCGCGCGCGGCTGGGCTATGTAGCACAGGAAGCGCCCGGCGGCGATATAACCCCGCTGGACGTGGTGTTGGCCGCCGATACCGAACGCGCCACCCTGCTGGCCGCGGCCGAAAACCCCAGCACCCCCGCCGAGCGCCTGGGCGAGATCCACGAGCGCCTGCTGGCCATCGCCGCCGATTCCGCCCCCGCGCGCGCCGCCGCCATTTTGGCCGGGCTGGGCTTTAACGAGGAATGGCAGGCCCGGCCCATGAGCTCCTATTCCGGCGGCTGGCGCATGCGCGTGGCACTGGCGGCGGTGCTGTTCTCGGCGCCCGATGTGCTGCTGCTGGACGAGCCGACCAACCATCTGGATTTGGAAGCCACGCTCTGGCTGGAAACCTACCTACAGAAATTCCCCGGCGCCATTCTGCTGGTCAGCCACGACCGCCGCCTGCTGGATAATGTGGCGCAATCCATCGCGCATCTCGATGCCGGCAAGCTCACCCTCACCCCCGGCGGCTTCGCCGAATTCGTGCGCATCCGCACCGAGCGCGCCTTGCAGCAGGCCCGCATGGTGGAAAAGGTCGCGGCCCAGCGCGCCCACATGCAATCCTTCGTGGACCGCTTCCGCGCCAAGGCCACCAAGGCCCGCCAGGCGCAAAGCCGGCTGAAGGCGCTGGAAAAACTGCCGCAAATCGACGCTGTAGTGGAGGATCAGGCCACGGTCTTCTCCTTCCCCTCGCCCGAGGAACTGCCCCCGCCCATGCTGCAACTGGACGGGGTGAATATCGGCTATAACGGCACCCCCATCCTCTCCGGCGTCTCTCTCCGGCTGGACATGGAAGACCGCATCGCCCTGCTGGGCCAGAACGGCAACGGTAAATCCACTTTGGCCAAGCTGCTGGCCGGCCGCCTGGAGCCGCTGTGCGGGCGCGAATTCCGCGTAAAGGGCCTGCGCATCGGCTATTTCGCCCAGCACCAGGAGGATGATCTGGTGCTGAAGGACACGCCCTACGATCACCTCGCCCGCGCCTTGCCCCAAGCCACGCCCCCGCAAATCCGCGCCCAGGCCGCGCGCTTCGGGCTGGATGCGGACCGGGTGAACACCAAGGTCGGCGCCATGTCCGGTGGCGAGAAAGCCCGTTTGCTCCTAGCCCTGGCCACGCGCGACGCGCCGCATCTGCTCATCCTCGACGAGCCGACCAACCATCTCGACATCGACGCGCGCGACGCGCTGGTAAAAGCCATCACCAGCTTCGAGGGCGCGGTGGTGCTCATCAGCCACGACCCGTATCTGGTGGATTTGGTGGCGGACCGGCTGTTGCTGGTGGCCGATGGCAAGGTAACGCCGTATGAGGGCGATTTGGCCGCCTATGCCGCCAGCATGGGCGAGCGCGCCGCACCAAAAAAGACCGAGGCCGCGCCACAGAAAAACAACAGCAAGGAAGCCCGCGCCGAGGCCCGCGCCCGCCTTGCCCCGCTACGCCAAGCAGCCAAAACCGCCGAGCAAAGTCTGAGCAAATTGCAGGCGGAAAAGGAAACGCTGGAAGCCAGGCTGGCGGATGAAACACTCTACACCGCGGGCAAGGCCGCGGAGCTGGCCAAAACCACGCAGCGCCTGGCGCAGGTAAACAAAAGCCTGGACGCCGCCGAACTGGCCTGGCTGGAAGCGCATGAAGCGCTGGAGATGGCGGAAGCGGGCTGATGTTCCTCAGGCAATGCCAGGCCAAAGCACTCGTTATCCCCGCGCAAGCGGGGATCTCGTGAAATGTTGCCCAGCCGCCGTAAGATCCCCGCTTGCGCGGGGATGACGGGTGTGGAGAGGCCCTTTCAAACAATCATCAAGCCGCCAGCGCCCGCGCCCCGCGCCCCGGCACCACCACATCGGCGCGTTCCTCCGGCCGGGTCATCATATACATATCTGCGCTGGGCAGGAAAATCTTGCGCCACTCCTGCGCCCAAATGCCAAAATTGCGGCCATAGGCCACGTCCAAAACATCTTCCCGCGCGCTGCGCACAAAAATTTTCAATCCGTAATAACGCGCCAGCACGGGCACCAGCGCGGAAATACCCTCCACAATCACCGGCCGTTGCGTGGTGATGCGCCGTTCCTTGGTGGAAATGGCAAGTCTCTCCCAGTCAAACGGCGCATAGGCGCATTCGCCCGTTTCGGCGAGCGATGTCACCGCATTCAAAAACTCATCGTAGCGCAGATAGGGAAAAGGAAACCCCGGCTTGCGGGTAGGCCAATCCTCCTCGGGGCGCAAAAACTCATCCACCTGCAGAATCTCGAACCCGTAAATCTCGCGCAGCCGGTAAGCCAGCGTGGTTTTTCCCGCGCAGGGCAGGCCGTCAATGCCAATCAGCTTGCGGGGCAGCTTGCCCGCCAAAACAGCGCCAGCCCCTTCTAAAAATCCAAGCGGCGCAACCCGCATAGCCTATCCCCGTGCGTGAATCGCCCCATATAAAACACGGCGGCAGAGGCCTGAAATGCCGCGCACGAAAACGTGATTGTGCTAGGGACTCACACAGGCAGCGTCACCGTGGCGCGCAACCCGCCTTCGGGCCTGTTGGCCAGGGTAATATCTCCACCATGGGCGCGCACAATGTTGCGGGCAATGGAAAGGCCAAGGCCGGAGCCGCCCGTCTCGCGGTTGCGGCTGCCCTCCAGGCGGCGGAACGGCTCGAACACGCGCTCCATTTCCTCCGCCGGAATACCCGGGCCGTCATCTTCTATGTCTATGCGCGCCAGCCCGCGTTGCAGCGGGTGCAGCGTCACGCGCGCCGCCTCGCCATATTTCAGCGCGTTTCCTACAAGGTTAGCCAAAGCGCGCTTCAGCGCCAGCGGCCGCGCCCGCACCGGCATATGCGCGGGGCCGTTATAAATCAGCGCATCGGCATGGTCGGGGTCGCCATCGGCGGCATCGTCCAGAATGGTGCGCAGCAGGCTGGCAAGGTCCAGCTTGGCCACTGGCTCGGTGGTGGCGGCATCGCGCCCAAAGGCCAGTGTGGCGGCCACCATGGCTTCCATCTCGTCCAAATCCGCCAGCATTTTCGCGCGCTGCTCGTCATCCTCCATATATTCAGCGCGCAATTTCAGCCGCGTTATCGGCGTGCGCAAATCATGCCCGATGGCGGTGAGCAAAAACGTGCGGTCCTCCACAAAGCGCCTTATGCGCGCCGCCATGGTGTTGAAGGAGCGCGCCGCGGTGACAATTTCCAGCGGCCCCGTCTCCGGCAAAGGCGGCGCGTGTACCACGTCGCGCCCCAGCGCCTCGGCCGCGGCGGCCAGGGTTTTCACCGGCGCCAGCAGCTCGCGCACCGCCCAGGTAATCATCAGCGCGCCCAGCAGCGTCATGATGATAAAAGCCGAGGCAAAGCCGGGCGAGCGCCAGGGCGCCACCGGCGGCAGGGTGGAGCTGATGGTAAGCCAGTAAACCGGCGGCAGCTCGGCGCCCGGCAGCAGCCCGTTGAAAAGCTGGTTGAGCACGCCAAACGGCCCTGAATCATCCGGCGGGGCGCCCAGCCCAAATGGCCCGCCATCACCCGCCCAACCCCTTTGCGG
>JAKBCX010000077.1 GCA_021807465.1 Pseudomonadota bacterium
ATTGGCGGCGATTGCATAACCTGCGTTGAGGGCACGCTGACGCTGTGAGCGGCGATTTATTCGGCCCGCCGGAATTGCCCGGGCTGGGTTATTTGCCCGGCTTTGCGCTGGCCGGTGAAGCGGCGCTTGTTGCGGCGGTGGAGGCGGTTGCCGTTGCGGCACCGTTCCGGGTTATGGCAACGCCGCGCGGGGCCAAGATGTCTGCCGCCATAAGTAATTGCGGCGCGGCGGGATGGGTGAGCGACAGGCGCGGCTACAGGTATGAGCGTTGCGACCCGTTGACCGGCAAGCCCTGGCCAGACATGCCGGAGGTTTTGGCCGGGCTTGCCAAACGCGCCGCGGCGGCTTGCGGGTTTGCGGAATTTGCCCCGGATGTGTGCCTGATGAACCGCTACGTGCCGGGCGCCAAGATGGGGCTGCACCAGGACCGCGACGAGCAGGATTTTGCCGCGCCGATTGTCTCGGTCTCGCTTGGTTTGCCAGCGGTGTTTTTATGGGGCGGGGCAACGCGCACGGGCGCAACCGCGCGGCTGGCGCTGCAAAGCGGCGATGTGGTGGTGTGGGGCGGACCCGCGCGGCTGTTCTTCCACGGTATTGCGCCCATAAAGCCCGGGCTGCACCCCAGGCTGGGGGCTGTGCGGCTGAACCTGACCTTCCGGCAGGCTTTATAGCCCACACGGCGTATGTTTAATATAATTGTTAGATTTCCGAGACCCTTGAGACTTTCGTGCCTTCGATGGCTGGTTTGCGGTAGGATTCTGTTGATGGGTTTAATATTTTAAACTATAGCTGCGCCCCAAGGGTGGAAACCGCCAAGGGCCGCCGGCCGCGCGGACCCCTGTTAACAGGAGAACATCATGCTTGTCGGCTTGCCTCGTGAGATCAAGAATAATGAATTCCGTGTCGGGCTGACGCCTGCCTCGGTGCGCGAATTGAAGGCGCATGGCCATGATATTTTGGTGGAAAGCGGGGCGGGCCTTGGCATTGGCGCGCCGGATGAAGCCTACACCAAGGCTGGCGCCAAGATTGTGGATACCGCCGCGGAAGTTTTCGCCCGCGCCGATATGGTGGTGAAAGTGAAAGAGCCGCAGCCGCAGGAATGCAAGATGCTGCGGCAGGGGCAGATTCTGTTTACCTATTTGCATCTGGCACCGGACCCGGAGCAGGCCAAGCTGATTGAGGCCTCGGGCGCCATTGCCATTGCCTATGAAACCGTGACCGATAATGCAGGGCGCCTGCCGCTGCTGGCGCCGATGAGCGAAGTGGCCGGGCGCATGGCCGTGCAGGTTGGCGCTGTTTCCTTGCAAAAAGCCAATGGCGGGCGCGGCGTGCTGCTGGCCGGCGTGCCGGGCGTGCCGGCGGGCAAGGTTGTGGTGCTGGGCGGTGGCGTGGTGGGCACCAATGCCGCGCGTATTGCCATGGGCATGGGCGCGGATGTTACCATCTTCGACAGATCCATCCCCCGCCTGGCGCAGCTTGATGATTTGTATGGGCCGCAGTTGAAGACCTGCTACTCCACCGCCGAAGCCGTGGAAGAAGCCGTGTTCAATGCCGATATGGTGATTGGCGCCGTGCTGATCCCTGGTGCTGCCGCGCCGAAGCTGGTGACGCGCGCCATGCTGCCGCATATGCGCCCCGGCGCCGTGCTGGTGGATGTGGCCATCGACCAAGGCGGGTGCTTCGAATCCAGCCATCCCACCACGCATTCTGACCCCACCTATATTGTTGACAATGTGGTGCATTATTGCGTGGCCAACATGCCCGGCGCCGTGGCCCATACCTCGACCTATGCGCTGACCCAGGCCACCCTGCCCTACACGCTGAAGCTGGCGGATAAAGGCTGGCGCGCAGCCCTTTCCGACGACAAAAACTTCCGCAACGGCCTGAACGTCGCCGAAGGCAAGATCACCTTCGCCGCCGTGGCCGAAGCCCTGGGCCAGCCCTACCACGCCGCCGAGCGCGTGCTGGGGCTTGCGGCTTAAGGCCGAGCGTTACGGGAGTGACCGCAGGGGGAACGCTGTCCCCCCTGCACCCCCCAGCTAAGGGGCACAGACCCTTAGGATCCCATTAATTCGGCTTAGAAAAAGAAGGGGGGTTCTAGGGGCCGTCGGCCCCTAGCTGGGGTCCAGGGGGCAGCGCCCCCTGGGGTAACACCGTAACATTGGCTTTTAGCCCGTAAAATCCACCAGCGCGGCGAAGCCGGTTTCGGTGCCGAGGGCGAGGTGGCTGCCGGTTTGGCTCCAGGCGAGGGCGGTTATGGCGCCGCGGCCGGGGCCGCAGAGGGGGAGGATTTGGCCTTGGTTGATGTGGATGAGGAGGGTGAGGCCGGTGTCGAAACCTGCTGCCACCACCTCGTGGTCTGGGTGGCAGGCCACGCGGCGGACGATGCCGTCGCCCATGCCGAGTTCGGTGGGGGCTTTGCCCATGGGGCCACCGCCGAAGAAGGGCCAGAGGACCACGCTTTCGGCCCCCGCCGTGGCGAGCCAGCGGCCGGATTTGGTGAAGCCCAGGGACTCGGTTTTGGTGGGGTAGCCGGACATGCGCATGTGCTTGCCTTCCGGCAAAGTCCAGCCATGGAGCGCGTTTTCCTGCATCGAGGTGACGATGGCTTCGTCTTTGGGGTGCATGACGATGCCGGTGTGGCTGCCTTTCCATTCCAGCACGCGCGGGGCGGCGGTGGAGCTGGTGAACCAGAGTGACGCGCCGTTATAATGCGAGGTGGCGAGGCGTTTGCCTTTGGCGTCGAAGGTGAGGCCGGAGACGGTGGAGTTGTGGGCTAGCTCGCGGAGCTTTTCGCCATTGCCTGAGAAAAGATGCACGGTTTTGCCCACGGCGGCGGCGATGACGGGCGTTTTGCCCGCGAAAGTCGTGGTATGCTCGACCCATTTGGAGCCAAATTTGGCGATTTCAGAGGTTTCGTCTGCGATGTGCATGAGCCGCCCGTCATCGCCGCCGGAGCAGAAGCCGGTTTTGGGGTGGGGGCTGAGGCTGAGCGTGGCGCCGTTATGCGCCGCGATGGGGGTGAAGTTGCCGCCGAGGCGCACCGTGCCGTCGCCCAGGGCGAAGCCGGCCTGGCCTTGGGGTGAGAAACAGGCGGCGGTGACATAGGCGCCGAGTTGGGCGGTCTGGCCACGGGATTCCAAGAGCTTATCGAGATCTTCCATGCCATGCTTGTGCCGCATCAGCACTATAACCGGCAAGTCCCCCGTTAGATGCACGATTATTCATAAAATTTCCTTGTAAGCGGTCTTGCATCATGCGAGAATTGACTATGGTTTTTGCGGACCAAATTGCTGCGCTTAATCTGCACGCAGAGATGCTCGTTCTCTGTGCACGTATAGGTTTTAGCCCGCCCCGTATCTGAAGCTCGCCTTACATCCCACAGGCGGGCGTATTCGCGTTTGCGTATATGTTACAGATACGGAGGAAATAGATGCTTGATATTCATGGTTCCGTGGATTGGCAAGGGCTTGATGCCGCTCACCATCTGCACCCCTTTACCGACCACAAGGATTTGCATGCCCGCCGCGTGCGGGTGATTACCGATGCCGATGGCGTGTTTTTGCACGATGCCGACGGCAACAAGATACTCGACGGCATGGCCGGGCTGTGGTGCGTGGCCGCCGGTTACGGGCGCAAGGATTTGGTGGAGGCTGCCGCCACGCAGATGGCGAAGCTGCCCTACTACAATACGTTCTTCAAAACCTCTAACCAGCCGGCCATTTTGCTGGCGCAGAAGCTGGCGCAGATTGCGCCGGAGGGGATCAACCACGTTTTCTATGCGTGCTCTGGCTCCGAGGCCGTGGATTCCGCGCTGCGCACGGCGCGCGTGTATTGGCAGACTTTGGGCAAGCCGCAGAAGAAGATCGTGATTGGCCGTGAATATGGCTATCATGGCTCGACCACGCTGGGGGCTTCGGCCGGGGGTATGGCGGACATGCACCGCCAGGCGGGCGATATGCCGAATTTCGAGCATGTGCTGCCGCCGTACTGGTGGGGCAAGGGCGGGCAGATGAGCCCGGAGGAATTCGGGGTTTATGCGGCGCGCGAGGTGGAGAAGAAGATTCTCGAACTGGGCGCCGAGAATATTGCCGCCTTTATTGGCGAGCCGATTCAGGGTTCGGGCGGCGTGATTATTCCGCCGGAGACGTATTGGCCCGAGATCAACCGTATTTGCAAGCAGTATGACATTCTGCTGATTGCCGATGAGGTGATTTGCGGTTACGGGCGCACGGGCAAATGGTTCGGGTCTGATTATTTCGGGATCAAGCCGGATATGATGACCACGGCCAAGGGGCTGACCTCGGGTTATGTGCCGCTTTCGGCCCTGCTGGTGCATGACCGTATTGCCGAGGTGATGATTAACGAGGCTGGTGAATACTACCACGGCTTCACCTATTCTGGTCATCCGGTTTCGTGCGCTGTGGCGCTGAAGAATCTGGAAATCATCGAGAATGAGGGGTTGATTGAGGGTGCCGCGCGCAAGGGCGAGATTCTGCGCGCCGCGTTCCGCGAGGCTCTGGCCGATAACCCGATGGTGGGTGAGATTCGCGGCGTGGGGCTGATTGGCGCCATTGAGCTGACCGCGGATAAGCGCACGCGCCGCTTCTTTGAGAAGAATGGCCGCGTGGGCACGATCTGCCGCGATTTCTGCATTAATAACGGCGTGATCATGCGTGCCACGCGCGACACCATGCTGTTCTCGCCGCCGCTGACCATTACGGAAGACGAGATTGCGCTGATGGTGCAACTGGCCAAGAAATCCTTTCAGCAGACCTATGAAAAGGTGAAGGACGAGGTGGCATCGTGAGTCCGGATTCGATTATGGGGCCAGGTGAAGACCTGGCCACCAAAGCCGCCCTGATGGCGCAAAGCGATTATGTGGAAGCCTTTGTGGTGGACGTTAACGGCGTTCTGCGCGGCAAATGGCTGCAACCGGATAAGAGCAAGGCTCTGCTCGGCGCCGGTGTTGCCATTCCGCGTTCGGTGTTTTTGCTCGACATATGGGGCAATGACATTTTGGATGGCGGCATTGCCCACGAAACAGGCGACCCGGATGGGCTGTGCGTGGCCGTGCCGCAGACCATTACGCGCATGGGCTGGGCCGAAGGCAATGTAACCCAGGCGCTGCTGACGATGCGTGAGGCCGATGGCAGCAATTTCTTCCTGGACCCGCGCGGCGTGCTGGCAAATGTGCTGGCACGCTATAAGGCCATAGGGCTGGCCCCGGCGCTGGGGGTGGAGCTGGAATTCTACCTGGTGGTTGCCGACAAGCATGGCGGGTTGAAAATTGCCCCGCGCGGCGCCGATGAATCGGGCTGGCGCGGATGGCATGTGGATACCGAGGGGCTTGGCGAAATCCGCGAATACGAGCCGATTTTGCGCGAGATGATGGCCTGCGCGAAAGTGCAGGGCATTGCGCTGGAGACGCTCGTTTCAGAAAACGGGCCGGGCCAGTTTGAGGTGACGCTGAAATATTCTTCCGATGTGATGCGGATGGCGGATAATGCCATATTGTTCAAACGCACCATTAAGGAGATTTCGCGCAAGCATGGGCTGATTGCCACTTTCATGGCCAAGCCTTACGGGCATTGCGCGGGGTCTGGCATGCATGTTCACATGTCGGTGCAGGATGCGGCGGGGCGGAATATTTTCGCCGGCACCGCCGAGCGTGGCTCGGAGCGTATTTACCATGCCGTGGGCGGCATTATCCGCGCCATGCCGGATACGATGATTACGCTGGCGCCGCATGCGAACTCTTACCGCCGCTTCGCGCCCGGTGTGCATGCGCCCACCTATGGCGATTGGGGGCACGATAACCGCATGGCCGCGCTGCGCGTGATTACCGCGGAGCCGGACGCGACGCGGCTGGAGCACCGTGTGGCCGGGGCGGATTGCAACCCGTATTTGGCCTTTGCCTCGCTGCTTGGTTCCGCCCTGATTGGGCTGGAGCAGAAGCTGGACCCAGGCCCGGAAAGCCATGGGACAACGCGCAGCCCGGATGCGCCGCCGCTGCCCATTGCATGGTCGAGCGCGGTGGACAGATTCGCGGGGTCCGAGGTGGTTGGCCAGATTTTCGGGACCGAGTTCCAGCGCCTTTACACCGCCTGTAAGCGGCAGGAGATTTCGGAAATGCGCAAGCGGATTTCTGACGTTGAATATGATGCCTACCTGACCAACGCATAAGAACTGGCACATGAGAAACGTAACCGTAGCCGCCACGCAGATGGCATGCTCCGCCGGTAAGGCGGAGAATATCGCGCGGGCCGAGAAACTGGTGCGGCAGGCCGCCGCCCAGGGAGCGCAGATTATTTTAATACAGGAACTTTTTGAGAGCCTGTATTTCTGCCAGGACCAGATTTACGATTTCCTGAATCTTGCATCGCCGCTGGAGGAAAATGCGGCGATCAAGCATTTCGCGCCCATCGCCAAGGAGCTTGGCGTGGTGCTGCCAATGTCTGTTTACGAGCGGGCGGGGCAGAGCAATTTCAATACCGTCGCGATTATCGATGCCGATGGCAGCGTGCTGGGGCATTACCGCAAGTCGCACATTCCCGACGGGCCGGGATATTCGGAGAAGTTTTACTTCTCGCCGGGGGATACCGGGTTTAGGGTGTGGGATACGAAATATGCCAGGATTGGCGTAGGGATTTGCTGGGACCAGTGGTTTCCCGAAAGCGCCCGCGCCATGGCGCTGATGGGGGCGGAGTTGCTATTTTATCCCACCGCCATTGGCTCCGAGCCGCAGGATGCCACGCTGGATTCCTCGGGCCATTGGCAGCGCACCATGCAGGGCCATGCCGCTGCTAATCTTACGCCGCTGGTGGCCTCTAACCGTATTGGCACCGAGGCCGGGCAGAAGGGCACGTCCCTCACCTTCTATGGCTCCTCCTTTATTGCCGGGCCTACCGGCGAAAAAGTGAAAGAGGCGGACAGGGCAACGGAATCCGTGCTCGTGCATACGTTCAATCTGGACCATATCGCCCATATGCGAAACAGTTGGGGCG
>JAKBCX010000078.1 GCA_021807465.1 Pseudomonadota bacterium
ATGCGGATGGGCGCCATCCCTTCCTCGGCCTGCCCTGGACGGGGCTGGTGGGCTGCACAGTGGTGCCGGATGTGTGCGAGGCAAAGCCGGGCGTGGTAACGCATTTGGACTTTGGCGTGGTGCAGCCCAAAGGGCTGGTGCGGCGGTAACGGCTTGCGGGGCGGTTTGCAAAGGCGCAGGCTATTTTGCAAGGAGCTGCCCGCATGAGATGCATCGCACTGGTTTTGCTGGCCTTGTTCTGCCTTGTTGCGGCCCGGCCTGCCCATGCGCAGGCCAACCCTGCTGCCCGCTGCGCCAAGCTCGGTACGGACAGTACGCTGCTGCCCGTGCCGGAATCGCTCGCGGCCCAGGTAAATGCGGTTTTTGGCACCGCCATGCCGCCCGGCATGGTGGCCGCCAGCACAGTGTACCGCTGCGCCCAGGGGCATGTGCTGGTTTGCACCACCGGCGCCAATTTGCCCTGCGGCCCGGCCAATACCAGCCGCGTGCCGGGGGAAGGCGCGGTGGCCTGGTGCAAGCAAAACCCGGATTCAGACTATATTCCCGCCTATGCCACGGGGCATGATACGATTTTTATCTGGCGCTGCCGGAAGGGGGCGGCCGAGGTGGAGAAGCAGGTTTTTAAGGTGGATGCGCAGGGGTTTGTGAAGCGGTTTTGGAAAGTGTTGCCGGGGTGAGGGGGTAGGGAGAGGATAGCTGCCGGTCTGTTCTTGAGGCGGCGTGTTGGTTATCCGCCATTCCGCGTACCGCCGGACTGGACGGGGACGGGCGGTCGGCTTCCAGAGTACAAAGCGCCAATACCGGACGTTCTGGTTGTGGCAAATTCGGGGCCGGGAGCGGAATGGCAGGTTTTGGACCTCTGGCTCAAAAAAGCAGCCATTGGAAAATAACCAAAGCTTCGTAGGTTGTGTGAAGCGAAGGGGAATCCATCAACTGGGACGCGGTAGATATGCGATGGGTTACGCTTCTTTTACCCATCTTCGCTAGTTGGGTTGGTAAAAATCGCAATACGACTGTCTGAGACAACACTGTCGTAACGATCAACGAAATTGACGCGCTTCTCTATATCGCTGTTGTAGGTTTCCAACCATTTCTCTAGCGCAGTCCTGTAGGCTTTGATGAGGCCATAGAAGCTGAAATAGTGGATGCCATCCTGCTCATGGCAATCCTTCGTGCCCACGGAGAAGGAAATCTGACGCACTTTCTTTTTGTTGACCTCGCGCGAATTCAGGTTGGTCATGTGAAGCAGGCCGTTGCGCATCTCCCATAGTTCCTTGGGTGTGATACCGAGGCACGAAATGTCCGCGTAGGTGGTTAGCCACTTCTCAAAGACGCCGTTTTTATCGCCATATTCAATGTAAGCGATGCTATCGATGGCGCTAAGCAGCAGCTTCATCGACGACACGTAAAGTTTTGCGTTGAAGGTGAGCTTGATAGCGAGAAAATAGTCGTCGTTAATAAGCTGGCTGATGTCGATGCTAGAATTTTTGGTGTATTTGATAAGCCAATCAGACATGATGATGCCGTCCGTAATGTCCTCACGCAGATAGATATCTGGATCGCCGAATGTGCTTGAGAAGCGCACTTGCGGGATATTGTTAACGACCTGCGTAGCAACGTGAAGCGGCTGTTCCCCCGCTTTGAGGGCGATGAACACTGGATCGTAAAGCCAATGGCCTTGGCCAAGGCGTACCCTTGCATTGTATTCGTCCACGGTAAACGAAGTGTCTAATTCGAACTTCTTGGACGCATGGAGGTCCGCTTGAACGCGACGCTGGAGGAATTTGACGGCGGTCTCGTCGTCCATTTCGACTTCATGAGTTGCGTAGCGGATCGTGCTGCACACGTTGTCTTCCCACATCAGAAAGATGTTGTAGATCGCCTCTTTCATGTCTCGCTGCTCTAGTAACCGCCTAAGGTGGCTACGATAGGCAGGAGTACCTGATAATGGCTAGTGGGGGGTGCTTCACATTTCCAGCCATTCGCCTTTGGCACTCCACCGACAAAGTAGAACGTCGGCTTCCAGGATCGTCAAAATGGGCGCTGGACGTCCGAAAGGGGCGCAGAGCCGTTGCAGGCCGATGCCCATGAATGACTGGTCCTGGGATTCGGCGTGCCGCCGCCCTATGCCCGCCATGGCTCGCAAGCCGCTGCCCCAGGCGAGGTTCCGTATCTCCTTGCGCCCTTGTTCAGTTTGTCATTGCTTCGCTGCGCTCGCAATGACGGGTGTGGCTCGAAATGACCAAAAACCAAAGGCCGCTCCACCCGGAACACTTTCCGTGTGGCCGCGGCCTTTGGCCAAATCCAAATGCTTCAGCGCGGCTTTTGCTCAAAGCCGCGCCAAACTTTGAAACTTACCCGCCAATCCCGCCGAGCGCGAGGTATTTGATCTCCAGATAATCCTCGATTCCGTATTTGGAGCCTTCGCGGCCCAGGCCAGAAGATTTCACGCCGCCGAAGGGCGCGACTTCGGTGGAGATCAGCCCTTCATTAATGCCGACAATGCCGTATTCCAGCGCCTCGGCCACGCGGAAAATGCGGCCCACATCACGCGCGTAGAAATACGAGGCGAGACCGAATTCGGTGTCGTTGGCCATCTGGATGGCTTCTTCCTCGGTATGGAAGCGGAACAGCGGCGCCAGCGGGCCGAAGGTTTCCTCGTGCGACACTTTGGCGCTCTTGGGCACATCGGCCAGGATGGTCGGCTCGAAGAAATTGCCGCCCAGCGCGTGGCGCTTGCCGCCAGTGATAATGCGCGCCCCGGCCTTCACCGCGTCTTCGATATGCTCTTCCACCTTGGCCACGGCCTCGGCGTTAATCAGCGGGCCTTGGGTCACGCCATCTTCCATGCCGTTGCCCACTTTCAGCGCCTCCACGGCCACTTTCAGCTTCTGGGCGAAGGCCTCGTACACACCGTCCTGCACCAGCAGGCGGTTGGCGCATACGCAGGTTTGCCCGGCATTGCGGTATTTGCTGGCGATGGCGCCTTTCACCGCTTCGTCCAAATCCGCATCGTCGAACACGATGAACGGCGCGTTGCCGCCCAGCTCCATCGAGAGTTTCTTGATGGTGGGCGCGGTCTGCGCGATGAGCTTGGCGCCCACTTCGGTAGAGCCGGTGAAGGTGAGCTTACGCACCATGGGGTTGGCGGTAAGCTCGGCGCCCGTGGCGCTGGAGGGGCCGGTGATGATGTTGCACACGCCCGCCGGCATGCCCGCGCGCTCGGCCAGCACGGCCAAGGCCAGGGCGGAGAAGGGGGTTTGGCTGGCGGGGCGGATAACGCCGGTGCAGCCCGCGGCCCAGCCGGGGCCGGCTTTGCGGGTAATCATGGCGGCGGGGAAGTTCCACGGCGTAATGGCGGCGAACACGCCGATGGGCTCTTTCTGCACGATAATGCGGCGGCCCTGCGCGTTCTGCGGAATGGTGTCGCCATAAACGCGCTTGCCCTCTTCCGCGAACCATTCAATGAAGCTGGCGGCATAGGCGATCTCGCCCTTGGCCTCGGCCAGGGGCTTGCCCTGCTCGGCGGTCATAATCACCGCCAGGTCGTCGGCATTGTCCATCATCAGGTTGAACAGCTTGCGCAGAATGGCCGAGCGCTCCTTGGCCAGCATCTTGCGCCAGGGGGTTTGGGCCTTGTACGCGGCCTCGATGGCGCGCCTGGTTTCCGCCTGGCCCATGGCGGGCACGCGGCCCACCAGCGCGCCGGTGGCGGGGTTCTTCACCTCAAGCCATTTGCCGCTATCGGCTTCAATCCACTTGCCGTCCACGTAATTGGCTTCGCGGAACAGGCTGGGGTCTTTCAGGGGCAGGTTTGCGGCTGCGTTGAGCATGATGGGGTCCTCACTGATATTTCTGGCATGGCGGGCCATGCGTGGTGGCGAGGACATTATCATGGGGCGGCTCTGCTTGGTAGCCGCGGTGGCGTTGTGGCCCAGCCATAGAGTATGGCCGGGCCGTGCGGGGGTTTTACGCCCCCGCGAGTGCCAGAATGCGCCGCGCCTGCTTCAGATGCGGGGCATCGACCATTTTGCCGTCAATTTGCAGCACCCCGGCTTCCGGCGCGGCTTCGAAGGCCGCGATGATTTTGCGGGCATGGGCCAGCTCGTCCTCGGTGGGGGTGAAGGCGGTGTTGATGATGGGAATTTGCGCCGGGTGGATGGCCATCATGCCGGTAAACCCATCGCGGCGGCCGCGCGTGGCATAGGCGGCCAGGCCATCGGTGTTCTTGATGTCGGGGAATACGGTCTCGATGGCCGAAACCGACGCCGCATGGGCGCCGAACAAAGTGAGCGAGCGGGCCAGCTCGTAAGGCGGGGTGAAACTGCCATCCGCCTCGCGCGCCGTGGCGGCACCGATGGCGGCGGGCAGGTCCTCCGCGCCCCAGCTTAGCGCGCATAGGCGCGGCGTGCCGCCAAACGTGCCGATGGCGAAAATGGCGGCGGCGGTTTCCGTGGCCAGGGGGAAGATAAGGGCGTTGCTGTTGCCGAGCGCGGTGAGGCGCTTATCCAGCTCCACAACCGATGCCCCGCCCTCGGCCTTGGGCAGCATGATGCCGTCCGGCTTGTGCCCGGCCACGGCGGCGAGGTCGTCCGCCGTGAAGGCGCTGTCCAGCGGGTTGATGCGCACGAAGAGCGGCACCGGGCGCTCCGGCTGGTCCAGATACGCCGCGATGGCCTCGCGCGCCTTGGTTTTGTTGGCGGCGGAGACGGAATCTTCGAGGTCGAGGATCAGCGCATCGGCACCCGAGGCGGCGGCTTTGCTAAAGCGCTCCGGGCGGTCGCCGGGAACGAAGAGAAGCGAGCGGAGCCTCATGCGCCTTTCCTCTTCACCAGCGCCATGCGCAGGCATTGGCAGACCACCTCGTTACGCTGGTTCAGCATCTCGTGCTTGAAGGTCACAATCCCCGCCTGCGGGCGCGACTTCGAGTCCTTCAGCTCCACAATCTCGGTGGTGGCGCGCAGCGTGTCGCCAATAAACACGGGCTTGGGCATGACCAGCTTGTCGTAGCCCAGATTGGCGACCAACGTGCCCAAGGTGGTGTCGCCCACGGAAAGCCCGGCCATCAGCGCGAAGGTGAAGGTGCCGTTGACGAGGATTTGCCCGAACTCGCTCTGCTTGGCGAACTCGGCATCGATATGCAGCGGCTGAGGGTTGTAGGTCATCGCCGAGAACAGGAGATTATCGGTCTCCGTCACGGTGCGGCGGATATCGTGCTCGATCTTCTCGCCGATCTTCCACTCGTCAAAAAACTTCCCTGCCATTTACGCCTCCTTTTCGATGAGGGCGAGTAGCACGCCTTCGGCGATTTGTGCATCAAGCACGGCGGCAAAAGTTTTTACCATGCCGTCGAACGGGGCGAGGAGCTGCTGCTCCATCTTCATCGCTTCCAGCACCAGCAGCTTTTGCCCCTTGGCCACGCGGTCGCCCTGCGCCGCATGCACGGCGATGATGCGCCCCGGCATGGGGGAGAGAATGGCGCCGTCGGATGCCGCAGCACCGCCCGCCGCATGATCGGCGCGCGCCAGGCCAAAGCTCCAGGCCTCGCCTTGGCAGAACAGCACGTCCTCATCGCCCATGCTTGCGGTGGTGTAGGAGGGAGCTGGCTGCTCCAGCGTTACCAGATGGGTGGAACCGGCAATGTCCACCGCCACGCGCATATCGGGTGCTGAGGCAATGCGCAGACCGGTGAGCGCCTGCCATGGGTCTGTGCCGTGCGCGGGCAGCAGCGCGTGCGCGGCGGCTTGCAGTACCGGGGTGGAAGGCTCGGCGCCTGCCACCAGCCGTTCCTGATGCCGGGCGATGAAGCCCGTGTCGATATTCGCCGCCAGGAAGTCCGGGTCCGCCGCCGTGCGGTTGAGGAAACCGGCATTGGTTTTCACCGGCCAGATTTCCAGCGCCGCGCAGGCCTGTTCCAGCTTCGCCGCAGCACCCTTGCGCGTGGGCGCATGGGTGATGAGCTTGGCGATCATCGGGTCGTAGAAGGGCGTGACCTCGCCGCCTTCCTCCACGCCGCTATCCGCGCGGATGCCTTCGGGGAAGCGCAGACGGTCCAAGGGGCCGATGGAAGGCAGGAAGCCGGTTGCGGGGTTTTCGGCGTAAAGCCGCGCCTCCATGGCCCAGCCATTTATGGAAAGCTCCCGCTGCTGCCGGGGCAGTTTTTCGCCGCTGGCCACACGCAACTGCCATTCCACCAAATCCTGCCCGGTAATCATCTCCGTTACCGGGTGCTCCACCTGCAGGCGCGTGTTCATTTCCATGAACCAGATACGGTCCGCGCGCAGCCCTTCCGAGGCGTCGGCAATGAATTCGATGGTGCCAGCGCCTGCGTAGTTTATGGCCTGCGCGGCCTTCACCGCCACGGCGCACAGGGCTTCGCGTGTCGCCTCATCCATGCCCGGGGCCGGGGCTTCCTCGATCACTTTCTGGTGGCGGCGTTGCAGCGAGCAATCGCGCTCGAACAGATGCACCACATTGCCGTGCAGATCGCCGAATACCTGCACCTCGATATGGCGCGGGCCGGTGATGTATTTCTCGATCAGCACATGCGCATTGCCGAACGAGGCCTGCGCCTCGCGCTGGCAGCTTGCCAGGGCGTCGAGAAACTCGCCGCTGGCCTCCACGCGGCGCATACCCTTGCCGCCGCCGCCCGCCACGGCCTTGATGAGCACGGGGTAGCCGATTTTATCGGCCTCGGCGTGCAGATGCTCCGGCTGCTGGTTTTTGCCCATATAGCCTGGCGTTACCGGCACACCGGCTTTCAGCATGAGCTGCTTGGCAGCATCCTTCTGCCCCATGGCGCGGATGGCGGATGGCGGCGCGCCCACCCAGAGCAGCCCCGCCGCCTGCACGGCTTCGGCAAATTCAGCGTTTTCCGAGAGAAATCCGTAACCAGGATGAATGGCCTCGGCCCCGGTGGCTTTCGCCGCATCGAGAATTTTGGCCTGAACCAGGTAGCTTTCACGCGCGGCGGCTGGGCCGATGCATACGGCCTCATCCGCCTCGC
>JAKBCX010000079.1 GCA_021807465.1 Pseudomonadota bacterium
AGCTTAAGCTGGACCCGCGTTCTGGCTTCAAGAAATGCGCCCGCGTGGTGGGCGATGTAATGGGTAAGTTCCACCCGCATGGCGATAGCTCGATCTACGAGGCGCTGGTGCGGCTGGCGCAGGATTTTTCGTCGCGTTATCCGCTGATCGAGGGGCAGGGGAATTTCGGCAATATCGACGGCGATAATGCCGCGGCCATGCGCTATACGGAATCGCGCCTGACCGAGATTGCGGAATATCTGCTGCGCGGCATCGATGAGAATGCGGTGGATTTCAGGCCCACTTACGATGGCGAGGAAAGCGAGCCGGTGGTTCTGCCGGGGGCGTTTCCCAACCTGCTGGCTAATGGCGCTTCGGGCATTGCGGTGGGCATGGCAACCTCTATTCCACCGCATAATGTGGGCGAGATTTGCGCGGCGTCTCTGCATTTGATTGAAAATCCGCAGGCTGACACGGCGGCATTGCTGAAGCACGTGCGCGGGCCGGATTTTCCCACCGGCGGAGAGTTGGTGGAGGATGAGGCAACGCTGATTGCGGCCTATGAGACCGGGCGTGGCAGTTTGCGCACACGCGCGCGCTGGGTACGTGAGGAAGGCAAGCACGGCACTTGGGTGATTGTCGTTACCGATATTCCCTACCAAGTGCAGAAATCGCGTCTGGTGGAGCAGATTGCGCTGCTGCTGACGGAAAAGAAACTGCCGCTGCTTGGCGATATACGCGATGAGAGCGCGGAGACCATTCGCCTGGTGCTGGAGCCGAAGAGCCGCACGGTAGACCCGGACATGCTGATGGCCTCACTGTACCGCGCCACGCAGCTTGAGTCCCGTTTTGCGCTGAACATGAATGTGCTGGATGGGCGCACGCCTGGCGTGATGGGGCTGAAGGCGATTTTGCGCGCCTGGCTCGACCACCGGCACGAGGTACTGATCCGCCGTACCAACCACAGGCTGGAGGCGATTTCCCGGCGGTTGGAGATTCTTGATGGTTACATCAAGGTTTTTCTTAACCTAGACGAGGTGATCCGCATCATCCGCTATGAGGATGAGCCGAAGGCGGTGTTGATAAAGACCTTCACGCTGACCGAGGTGCAGGCCGAGGCTATTTTGAACATGCGGCTGCGCGCGTTGCGCAAGCTGGAAGAGATGGAAATACGCAACGAGCATAAAAAGCTGAGCGCGGAGCAGAAGGGGCTGCAGGCGCTGCTGAAGGACGAAAAGAAGCGCTGGGCGAAGATTGGCGAAGAGATTGCCGAGGTGAAGGAGAAATTTGGCAGCGGCCCGCTGGGCGCGCGCCGGACGAAAATTTCCGCCGCGGCGCCGGTGGTGGAGATTGTGGCCGAGGCGCTGGTGGAGCGCGAGCCGATTACCGTGATTCTTTCCGAGAAGGGCTGGATCCGCGCGCAAAAAGGCCATCTGGCCGATGATGCCGAGCTGAAATTCAAGGAAGGTGATAAGCTCGCCCATTTGCTGCGTTGCGAGTCTATCGACAAGATTGCGCTGCTGGCAACCAATGGGCGTGTTTATACCCTCAAGGGCGCGGATATTCCACGCGGGCGCGGCGATGGGCAGGCGATCCGCCTGATGGTGGAACTGGCCAACGAGGACGGGGTGCTGCGCCTGTTCGTGCCCGATGCGGCGCGGAAATATCTGGTGGCGTCGTCCGCCGGGCGCGGTTTTGTTCTGCCGGGCAGCGAGCTTTCATCGGAACGGCGCGCGGGCAAGACCATTCTCACGCTTAAGCCTGGGGAGGAATGGGCGGTTTGCGTGCCGGCCGAGGGCGACCATGTTGCCGTGATCGGCGAGAACCGCAAGCTGCTTGTATTCCCGCTGGACCAGTTGCCGGAAATGCCGAAGGGCGCAGGCGTGCAGTTGCAGAAATACAAGGATGGCGGCCTGGCGGATGTTAAGGTGTTCGCCCTGGCGGAAGGGCTGAGCTGGCGCATTGGCGAAAAGACGCGAAATGAGACGAAATTGACGGATTGGATGGGCGCGCGCGCCAGTGCCGGGCGCTTGCCGCCTAACGGGTTTCCGCGCGGCAATAAGTTTGGCGCGTAGCGCTTTGTAACCAGGGCTGGCAGCAGCCCGCCCTGGTTCTTACCGCGGCTTCTTCACGGCTTTTGCTGGAGGATTTTGCTTTGGCGCCGCTTTTGCTGCGGCTTTTGCCTTCGCGCCGGGTTTGGCGGAAGCCACAGCCTTTGGCTTGGTCTCGGCTTTCGCTTCGGCCTTCGCCTTGCCTGACGGCAACAGCTTTTTGCCCGTTACTTCCTCGATATACGCGCGGTAGCGGGCCAGATAGTCATCCATGCCCAGCTTCTTCTCGGCATAGTCGCGCGCATTGGCGCGCAGCCTGGCCGCCAGCTTTGTGTCCGCCAGCGCGCGCAATACTGTGTCTGTTAGCGCGTTATGGTCCAGCGTGGGGGTAATTAGACCGGTTGCTTCGTGCTGCACAAATTCCGTTACGGTTGGGGTATCGGCGCCCACCACCATGCAGCCGCAGGCCAGTGCTTCGCGCAGGCTCCATGAGGCCACGAACGGGTAGGTGAGGTACACATGAGCGTCGGAGCGCTTCAGCAGCGCCAGATGGTCGTCATAGGTCACCTTGCCCATGAAATGCACGCGCGAGAGGTCGATCTGTTCTCCAACCTCTTTCATCATTAATTCGCGCCAGGTTCCGCCTTGGCGCGGCGGCACGCCGTAACTCACGCCATCGCCGCCCACCAGCGAGACCACAACATCTGGCCGTTCGCGCAGCAGGCGGGGCAGGGCGCGCATGATGGTATGGAAGCCGCGATAAGGCTCCAGGTTACGCGCCACATATGTAACGAGTTTCTGTTTTGGCGTAACAGTGAGCTTGCCTACTGTTAGGGGCTTTTTATGCAGCGCCGGGTCAGGCTTGCATTTTTCGAGATCGACGCCTTCCTCGATGATGCGGATCTGCTTCTTGGCCCATTCAGGATAGGTGCTGTGCTGCCAGCGTGTTGGCGTCTGGCCATATTGTTCCAGGTTCAGTGCCAGCAGGTTGGTGGAATTTTTGCCGCGCACACCGCCGAACAAGGCTGTGTCCATCGGGAATTCGGGGTCGAAATTCACATCCGTGCCAAGGATCCGGTAATAGAATTCGAAATAACCGATGACCGGCACGCCGGGAAATACGTCAACGAGATAGAGCAGTTCGCCCCAGCCATGATGGCCGATGATGACATCGGGCTGGAAGCCCAGCGCCTTAATTTGCAATGCGCCGCGATAAGCCGCCTGGGCGCGCCGCGAAGCGGTTTCAAACTCGCGCGTATCCCAGGCCAGGTTGGGCGACATTTCCGGCGGCTTTGCGTAGGTCACCTTGCGCACGCCGTTCATCTGGTTTTGGTTCGGCTCGGTCATGAAGACGATTTCATGCGTGCCGGGCCGGGCCTCGTTATCGGCCAGCAGGCTGCGGATTATGTGCAGGTACTGGCCAGGAAAATTCTGGTGGACGAAAAGAAAATTCACGTTTGGCTCCGCCCGCGTTTATTTCTTGGCACGGCCGGCCTTGCGTGCGCGCGGGGTGAGGGTGACCTGGATGGATTCGAGCGGTGCCAGCGTGTCGGCTTCGCAGGTTTCATCGTTGCCCACAGGCCCAGCCTTGGCGCCGCCGACGAAGGTGGCGGCGTAGGAGATGTCGTATTGCTCGGCGGCTTCGCCGCTCAGGCGGATGCGCAGGCCGAGCAGCGGCAGGGCCATGCCGCGCGAGCCGCAATATTGCCCGGCTTCCACCCACGGGCTGAGCCAGCCGCGCCCCAGCACGGCCTGGTAGGTGAAGCTGGCGGGGGAGATGCCTTCTGGCGCGTTGATGGCAAAACCCTCGATCCAATTATTGCTGCCGCTCTCGCCCAGCCATTCGCCAAAACCCGCGCCCACATCGCCGCGTGACTGAATATGCGCGACGAGGTTGATTTTGGCCGGTGCGGCGGGTGCCGGAGCAGGGGCTGCCGCCGCTGGGTCTGGCGCGGCCTCGTCGTTGGCCATTTCCTCCGGCCCAAGCAGTTGGCGCACTTGCAGGCGCGGGGCCGAGGATGCCTCGCCGGGCAACTGGTAGATGGTGACGAGAATCTGCGATGGCTTGGTGCGGATACGCACCAGCGTGGCATCGCCCTCGGCGCTCAGCCAGCCATCGTCACGGAAGCCGGAAATTTCGACATTCTGCCCGCCCACCGGTGGCGGCGAAATACGTACACCTGGCATGCCGTGATTGCGCGAGGCGCTCGGGTTGATCTCGTTGATGATACAAAACAGCCCCGGCGGCAGGGTCATCAGATGGCCCGTTACCTTCAGCTCATCGACCTGCGCCCCGGCAATGCCCCCTTGGGCTTGCTGTGGGGCGGCGCCTAAGCCTGCTCCGTTATCCCGTTTAGCGCCGGGCCGGGGCGCTGTTTGGGCGGGGGCGGGAGCTTGGGCAGGAGCAGGCATGTCGAATCCTAAAACTGTTATGGCGTGGCACCTAGCTGGGAATGTGACTTCCCGGCCAAATCATTCCTCTGACACGGTTAGTTTAAAGCCGGGTATTTATCCAGCCCCCCGGGGTAATTTTGCGCCTGTTTGCTGCAAAAGCCGGGGCTTCATGGCAGGCGGCATAGCAACTCGTTAATACGTTGCGGTGGCAGACCAAGCGGCAGGCTTATACCGCGCCCGGTGGCCTGCATGCGCTCACCCTGCGCGCCTAGCCCGAACACCACAGCGCGCAGCTCCGCCCGCCAGGCCTCGCCCAGCGCGAAGCACCAGGTTTCCGGCCAGATGGAAGGCAGAAAGGCGATGCCGGGTTTGAACCGCTCGATCAACGCCGCCGCCTCGCCCTCGCGGTATGCGCCCGTGACGAAAATTCCAGCTGCCAATAATTTTTCGTCCTCGGCACTGTTGCCGATAACGATGAATTCCAGAGGCAAGTTGCGCGCCTTGGCATCTGCGGCGCATTCCAGCAGCAAATCGAACCCTTTGGATGGGCCTATGCCGCCGATAACCGCCACACGGCGCGGGCCGTTGTGTTGTTGCGGCGGCGCTGGCGGGGGGAGGGTGCTATCGTCTTCCCACGGTGTTATTACAGGTTGCAGGCCGGGAAAATGCCGTTGCAGCCGCCGTGCTGTGTCGGCGGAAGGTACAATTACCCGTTCCGCCGCAGTAAATTCGGCGGCGGAGCGGGCGCGCAATTCCGCCACGGGTAATGTTTCGTGTACCCCCCCATCACGAATTTTGCAGCAGGCTATGCAGCCGGCCAGCGCAGGCTCGCCGCAATAGCGCAGTGGCGCCGTTTTCTCAGGCCGGTTGAGCAGATTAACACGCGGGCAAAAACTGGCGTAGTCATGCACCACAATATCCTGCGGCACGCCCAGCATTGCGGCAAGGCCGCGCACGCTCTCATGGTGGCCCAGGCTGTGGTGCAGCACCACGCGGCGTACATTTAATTGCCGCAGCAGGGCCAGCAGGCGCGGCAGGGCGCCAGGCAGTGGAAAGGCAAGGTTTGGGCAGGCGTTTTTCTCGCCCGTGCCAAGCTGGGCGGGCCAGGGATACGGGGTTTTGCCCGGGTTTTCTGGAAATTGGGTGGAGAGCAGCAAGGGCAGGAAACCCTCCGTGCGCCAGCGTGCCATATCGGCCTGCACCTGCCGGGCCACGCCGCCGCCATGGCTATGCGAGATGAGCAGCACCGCCCCCTTGCGCGTGCGTTGCGCCAGAAGCAGTGCCGTATCCAGCCGGGCGCGGTACGGGGCTAGCGGGTCTGCCGCCTGGTGCGCCTGCACCAGTGCTTGATAGCCGGGAAATAAATCATTCAGGATACGCAGGTTGCGAATCATTAATCCGCGTGCCGCGGCGCGGAACGAGACGCCGCCCTGATGCGCCACAAACGCGCCTGGTGCCGCCATATGGCGGAAACCGAGATGCCGGGCGCGCAGGCAGAAATCATTTTCCTCGCCATAGCCTTGGGCGAAGATTTCGCCCCGGAACTCGCCAGTGGCGCGCAGGCAGTCATGGCGGATGAACATGCAGAACCCGACCGCCGTGGGAATTTCCACGGTTTCCAGCCCGCTCACCTGCCGCGCCAGCGCATTCAGCCGGGCTGTGCCGCGCGCATCCGGCATGGGGTTGCCGCCTTTGGGGCTGGGGTAGGAGCAGAGCGTGGCTTCGTTGGAAAAAGGCGTGACCGTGCCTGTGGCCTTATCGGCATAGGCGGCTTCGCGCAGTGTCTCTATTGCACCTTGCGGGAGCAATATGTCGGCGTTGAGCAGCAGCACATCATGGTTTTTGGCAAGCGCGATGCCGTGATTCACGGCGGCGCAGAAGCCGAGATTGCGCGGATGCCGGTGCAGGATGATACGGCCGGATGCCGCCAGCTTGTCCAGCCAGCGGGCCAGGGCTGGTTCCGGCGTGCAATCATCCACCACGATGATTTTGGCGCCGGAAGGTGCTGCGGCCAGGGTGGAATTGAGCGCCGCCTTGGTTTGCTCCAGCCCGCGGTAAACCGGCATCAGCAGGGCTAGCTTGGCGCGCCTTGGGGCGCGGGCAGGGGGCTTGCCCTGCCGTTTGGCCGGGCGCGGCTTTTGCGCGAGTGCCGCCGGATACACGGGGCTGCCGAAAATCTCCGGCCCCGTGGGGCCGCCCAGATGAAAAGGCGGGTTGAGGCCGCGCAACTGAGCCGGCCCCAGGCGAAACTTATAGCGCGGTAGAAACGGGGCCGTATCGTCAGGCGGCAAAGGCTTACCCAGCTTCACCTTACGGCGCGTGCCTTTTGCGTCTTGCAGCCATAAATCCGGTGGCGAGTCCGGCGCGGCGGGGCGGGCCGCCCAGCCGGTCAGGCCATCCTTCTCCCAGCTTACTAGCCCTTCAACGCGCTCCAGCGCGCCGCGATCAGGTTTGGCACCCAGAAGCGGGGCTGTACCGTGGCGCACAAGGTTGCCATCTGGCCGCACACCCTGGAACCCGCCATAGCCGTTGGTTGTGGCCACAAGCTGGACGAAGCTGACAAAGTCC